>CAJXPP010000012.1 GCA_913058195.1 uncultured Gammaproteobacteria bacterium
TCTACACAGAGTAGATCGTCGGCAGCGTCAGATGTGTATAAGAGACAGGTTTCGACGAGGATCAATAATCATGGAAAGCCAAGATTTACGACAGGCCGGGCTTAAAGTAACCTTACCCAGAGTTAAAGTTCTGGAAATTTTAGAAAACACAACTCAGCGTCATATGAGTGCAGAAGATGTTTATAAAGCCTTATTAGAATCAGGTGAAGAGATAGGATTAGCCACTGTTTATCGAGTTTTGACTCAGTTTGAAGGTGCAGGCCTAGTATCCCGCTTAAGCATCGATGGTGGACATGCTGTATTTGAACTTGAAGATGGTTCTCATCACGATCATTTATTGTGTATTAAATGCAACCGAATTGAAGAATTTGTTGATGATGTGATTGAGCAGCGACAACGCGCAATTGCGCTTGAAAAAGGATTTGAAATGACAGATCACAGTCTTTATATTTATGGTATTTGCCGTGACTGTCAGTAATTAATAATTCTGAACGTTAACTGTCTGCTAAATCAAGCATTTCCTCTGCATGAGAGCGCGTTTTTTCGGTGATACTAACGCCACCTAGCATCCGTGATATTTCTTCTACTCTTTGTGCTTTGTTAAGTGTAGATACATCGATATGCGTACTATCACCAGACTGTTGTTTGCTCACCTGCAACTGTTGATGAGCTTGCGCGGCAACTTGTGGTAAGTGTGTGATGCAAATTACTTGTTGAGTCTTTGCTAATTGTCGTAGATGCTTACCAACTACTTCCGCTACACCGCCACCAATACCAACATCAACTTCATCAAAGACTAAGGTAGGTACACTGCGTGTGCCAGCAGTGACAACTTGAATTGCCAGACTGATACGCGCTAGTTCGCCGCCCGAAGCTACTTTTGCAAGATCGCCCGCTGGTTGGCCTGGATTGGTGCTGACTAGCAACTGAATTTGATCTGCACCTGTCTCATTAAAATTACTATTGGCCATTGGCTTAACAATAAATTCAATTTTTCCGTGAGGGATCGCGAGAAGCTGGATTGATTGAGTGATTTTTTTGGATAAAGGCCCAATCGTTTTACTGCGTTTAAGGGTTATTTTCTCGCATAGTTCCCGGCAAATCTGTTCTTGATGCTGCAGTTGTAATAGTAGTTTTTCATTATTACCACCTAAATTAGTTAAAGCATCAAGCTCTACACACAGGCTTTGGTAGTGAGCAGGTAAGTTTTCTATTTCTACTTGGTGTTTACGCGCCAGGCCATGAAGTAGAGTAACTTGTTGTTCTACCTGTTCAAGTTTTGCGGGATCAGCTTCAGCTGAGTCTAAATAGTGTCTAAGTTCTGAGGCACACTCATCCAATTGTATAAGTGTCGAGTTAAGTATTTCAACACTATTTGTAAATTTAGCTTCAATATCTTGTTGCTTTTCTAAATCACTAAGAACATGACTAATGATGTTATAAGCTGAGTTTTGCTCTTGCTCAAACAACTGGTGTAAACCTGACTCTGCACTTTGAATTAATTGTGAAGCGTGAGATAGCTGTTGTTGTGCTTGTAGTAGTTGTTTAATACTGTCATCGCTTAATTCAAAAGGCTCTAGTTCTTTGACCTGGTAGTCTAATAAATCTAGGCGAGCTGAGTGATCTTGCGACTGCTGTTGCATTAGCTGTACGTTTTTTTGTAATGATTGCCACTCGGAATAGGCCAGTGATAGCTCATTGAGTAGTGGTTTTGTTTGAGCGACAGTATCAAGTAGCGTGCGTTGAATATCAGGTCTCAGTAATGATTGATGTGCATGTTGTCCGTGAATATCAATACTGCGTTCGCTTACCTCACGTAGCTGGCTTAATGGAACTGGGCGGCCATTAATATAAGCACGTGAGCGGCCATCTTTGCTTATTGTCCGACGTAGGTGACATTGCTCATCATCATCTAACTCTTGTGATACCAGCCATTGTTGTAAAGGCTTATTATTAGCTGTCTCGAAACTAGCTGAAACTTCGGCTCGGTCATGACCGAAGCGGATCATTTTTGAGTCTGCTCTGTCACCAAGCACTAAACTGAGTGCGTCAACTAAGATTGATTTACCTGCACCTGTTTCACCGGTTAAAGAGCTCATACCTTGGTCAAGCGTCAGTTCAATATCTTCTACAACTGCAAGGTGGCGTACAGTTAATCGACTTATCATGTTAGTTTTCGTCCCCATTCCAGCTTAGCGCGTAATATCGAATAATGGTCATGATCTTCTAGGTGTAATAAAGTAATCGTACTGGGTTGGCGCTGAATGCGGATTGTATCGCCTGGCTGTAGAATATGTCCTGGTCGTCCATCACATGTCACCATTGCGGACGTAGTGTTACTGTCACTAATAACTATGTCAATAGTGCTACTTGCTGCAACAACTAAAGGTCTATTACTTAATGCATGTGGGCAGACTGAAGCTAATACCAGGGCCTCTAAATCAACATCGAGAATGGGGCCACCAGCTGACATTGCATAGGCTGTTGAACCTGTAGGAGTCGCGACAACCAGACCATCAGCACGTTGGCTATTGAGAAATCGGCCATTGATATACGTTTCAAACTCAATCATATGTAAGCTTTGATGCGCATGCACAACCACATCATTCATTGCTTTGCCTACCTCTTGGTTATCTTCACCGAGAATAGATGCATGCATAAGGAAGCGAGTATCTTCCCGGTAGTTGCCTGATAATATTTCAGATAATTGTGGCTCTAACTTAGCTAAAGTGACATCGGCAAGAAAGCCTAATCTACCAATATTGATGCCCACAATGGGTAAACCTGTGCCTGAAAGTGCACGTGAAGCAGATAAAATAGTCCCATCACCACCAATTGCCATGGTGAGGTCGCATTGCTTTGGAAAATCACTGATAGAAATGACTTCTAATTCAGGTAAGAAGGCCAAAGGTTCATTTACAAATACTGAAAGTGATTGTGCTAATAAAAACTCAGTGATTTGTTCGACGGCATTTTCCATGACCGGATCATCTTTACGAATAAAAAGGCCAATGCGTTTAAAGGGTGAATTCATAGAATACGTTGAGTTTTTGTTAAAATAATAGTTGGATATTATACCCAAATGAAACGAAAGAGAATTAATGAAGTAATAATGGTTAACGTGAACATCATCATAATGATAGAATGGTTTGATTTTATATAACTTCCTATATGGGGATCCACAATGGCGATTGAACGCACTATTTCTATCATTAAACCAGATGCTGTAGCAAAAAATGCTATCGGTGATATTTACGCTCGCTTCGAAAAAGCAGGCTTAAGTATTGTTGCTGCTCGAATGATTCACTTGACAACAGATCAAGCTGAAGGTTTTTATGCTGAGCATAAAGAACGACCTTTCTTCGGCGCATTGGTTAGCTTCATGACTTCTGGACCTGTTATGGTTCAAGTTTTAGAAGGTGAAGGCGCAATATTAAAAAATCGTGACCTAATGGGTGCAACAAACCCTGCAGATGCTGAAGCAGGTACTATTCGTGCTGATCTTGCTGAAAGCATTGATGAGAATGCAGTACATGGTTCTGATTCAACAGAAAGTGCTACTCGTGAAATTACTTACTTCTTCACTGAAGAGCAACTTTGCGCTCGTACTCGCTAAAATTATAGAGAATAATAAATGTCGCGCACAAATCTATTAGGATTAGACTTAAATAGTCTGGAAGAATTTTTTGCTGAAATAGGTGAGAAACCTTTCCGTGCGCGGCAGTTATTGCAATGGATACATCAATATAGAGTAGTAGATTTTGCTGAGATGACCAATCTGAGCAAAGCCTTACGACAAAAACTGGAAGAAACAGCAGAAGTAAAACCACCAGAGGTTTTACATGAGTATATTTCTAAAGATGACACGCGAAAGTGGATCATTAAGCTCTCTTGTGGCAATTCAATTGAAACAGTGTATATCCCTGAGAAAGGGCGCGGTACTTTATGTGTTTCTTCACAAGTAGGTTGTGCATTAGCGTGTACGTTTTGTTCAACCGCGCAACAAGGTTTTAGCCGCAATCTAACCGCAAGTGAGATTATTGGCCAAGTCTGGTTGGCGAATGAATATTTAGGTAAAGATCCTAAAGGTAACCGTGTTGTTACCAATGTGGTGATGATGGGTATGGGCGAGCCATTAGCTAATTATAAAAATGTCGTCATGGCAATGAAGTTAATGCGAGATGATTTGGGTTATGGGATCTCATGGCGTCGCGTTACATTAAGTACATCTGGCATGGTGCCAATGATTGATAAATTGCGTGAAGATTGCCATGTGAGTTTAGCTATTTCATTACATGCTGCAAATGATAAATTACGCAGTGAAATTATTCCGTTAAATGATAAATACCCCATTAAAGAATTGCTTGCAGCATGTAAGCGTTATGTAGATGTTGAACAACGTAGACATATTACAATCGAATATGTAATGTTGGATGGAATTAATGATTCGATCCAAGATGGAAAAGATTTAATCCGGATTTTAAAAGGATTACCGACAAAAATTAACCTTATTCCATTTAACCCTTTTCCCGGAACTGACTACATTTGTTCACCAAAACCAGTTATTAAGCGATTCCAACAACAATTAACAGATGCTGGGCTAGTTGCAACGATTCGAAAAACACGTGGTGATGACATTGTTGCTGCATGTGGACAATTAGCTGGTGAAGTTCAAGATAAAACACGTCGTACACAACGCTTAGCAGAAGCCAAACAGGTGACATTTCAATGATTAGACAAGCTTGGATAGGGATGTTCTTGATAGTCTGTGCATTATTAGCAGGCTGTACTCCCGCTGGTGGAACACGCCCTGTTCAACATGTTGCCGCAGACCCGAAAGCAGCCGAGTTAAATATGAGGTTAGGCATAAATTACCTACAGCGCGGTGATTATGCGATAGCGCTAGAAAAATTAGAAAAGGCATTAACACAAAATCCTAATCTACCGAGTGCTCATAATACAATTGCTATCCTTTACCAGCGACTGAATGAAATGGATAAAGCTGAACACCACTTTGAACAGGCTGTAAATCGACAGCCTGACTATTCAGCAGCCCACAATAATTATGGTGTATTCCTATGTCAGAAAAAACGTTACGCAGAAGCTGAACAGCACTTTTTAGAGGCAATAAAAAACCCACTTTATGAGAGTCCTGCACAAGCCTATGAGAATGCTGGTTTATGTGTTAATCGAATTCCAGATCAAACACTAGCAGAAACCTACTTTCGTAAAGCATTACAACTGGCCCCCCAATCAAGCAAGTCTCTGATTCAAATGGCTAAGTTGAGATTGTTGGATATTGATTATTTGGATGCGCGAAGCTATCTTGAACGTTATAAGCAAGTAGCTGCATGGACACCTCAAGCTTTATATACTGCAATTCAAATTGAATATCATCTTAATGATAAAAATGCAGTGTCAAGTTATGCCCTACTATTACGAGGTCGATTTCCTGATTCTGACGAGGCTTTAAAAGTAAAGGCTGGAGAATATAAATAATGGCTGATGATAAGACTGACATAAACATTACCGTTACTGAGCGTGTTGGCGAAACACTTCGTGCGGCACGTGAAGCAAAAAAAATGTCGATTTCAGAAGTATCATCACAGATACGTTTGCTTAGTGGTAGGCTTGAGAGTTTAGAAAGTGGTGAATGGGATGAGCTATACGGCCGTACCTATGCCAGAGGCTATTTCATTAGTTACGTTAAGTTTTTAGGCTTAAATGAAAGTGAAATGCTTGCTGCATTTAATAAAGAGTTTTCTACAACGCTACCTGAAAGCCCATCACTATTAGCCGTTAATCTTACCGCAACTAAAGGTTTCCCATGGGGACAAGTGATAATTATCATTGGACTACTCGTTTTATTATGGTTCTGCAATCAGAAATATCAGATTTTTCCATTATCTGAATTCGTGGGATACGATAATAACGCTATCGTTGTTTATGATGGTGAGAGTAGTATTGATTCGAACACAACAAATGAGTAATACCTTGAAAAAATTCGAGTTTAGAGTTGTAGACGGAGCATTATTAAATATAACTGCCACGATGACTTGTGTCAGTATAAAACAGTTAAACTTTGGAGAAAGTCCGTAATGTCAGTGCCATCCCCGATTGAACGTAGAAAATCGCGACAAATTATGGTGGGAAATGTACCTGTTGGTGGCGATGCTCCAATTGCTGTGCAGAGTATGACTAACACGGAAACCTGTGATGTTGATGCGACAGTTGCACAAATAATGGCTTTGAAAGATGTTGGCGCTGATATTGTTCGTGTTTCAGTACCTTCTATGGATGCAGCAGAAGCCTTTGGCAAAATCAAGCAACGCGTAGATATACCGCTTGTAGCAGATATACATTTTGATTATAAAATAGCATTACGTGTAGCCGAGCTGGGTGTGGATTGTTTGCGTATCAATCCAGGAAACATAGGTCGTGAAGATCGTGTTCGTGCTGTGGTAGATAGCGCTAGAGATCATGGCATTCCAATTCGAATAGGCGTCAATGCAGGTTCACTAGAAAAAGAGCTGCAAAAAAAATATGGTGAACCTACGCCTGATGCGATTGTTGAATCTGCATTACGACATATTGATATTTTAGATAGGTTAAATTACCCAGAGTTTAAGGTCAGTTTAAAAGCATCAGATGTATTTATGACGGTGCATGCTTACCAAAAGTTAGCAGGGCAAATCGAACAACCATTACACCTTGGAATTACTGAAGCAGGGGGGTTACGGTCCGGCTCTGTAAAATCAGCAATTGGGCTTGGAATGCTACTTTCTCAAGGTATTGGAGACACAATTCGTGTATCACTAGCGGCAGATCCTATTGAAGAAATTCGTGTTGGTTTTGATATTCTTAAGAGCTTAAGGATCCGTAATAAAGGGATTAACCTTATTGCTTGTCCATCTTGTTCTCGCCAGCAGTTCGATGTCATTTCCACAGTAAATGAACTGGAAAGCCGACTTGAAGATATTCTAGAGCCAATGGATGTGGCAGTGATTGGTTGCGTGGTAAATGGGCCGGGTGAAGCGAAAGAAGCAGCTGTTGGTATTACAGGTGGTGAGCCAAATCTACTTTATGTGGATGGAAAGCCGAATCATAAAGTTGATAATGAAAGCATGGTTGATGAATTAGAACGAGAAATTCGTGCTCGGATCCTTCGTCAGCAATTAGTATCACATCCAGATAAAATTATACCTATAAAGGAAATTAGTTAAGCGTGGCAGACATTATCCGCTCCATCCGAGGAATGAATGACATTCTTCCTGATGTAACACCTTATTGGCAAGCCGTTGAGACAGCATTAAAAGAAGTTTTGTCGGGCTATGGTTATCAAGAAATTCGTTTCCCAATTGTTGAAAAGACAGAGTTATTTTGTCGTTCAATTGGTGAAGTAACCGATATTGTTGAAAAAGAAATGTATACCTTTAATGACCGTAATGGAGATCAACTTACATTACGTCCTGAAGGTACTGCTGGCTGTGTACGTGCAGCAATGCAAAATGGGCTATTAAACCAAACTCAGCGACTTTGGTATATGGGACCAATGTTTCGTCACGAACGTCCACAAAAAGGGCGCTATCGTCAATTCCATCAAATCGGCGTCGAAGCATATGGTTTCAATGGGCCTGATATTGATGCTGAAATGATTTTGATGACAGCTCGTATTTGGAAAAAATTAGGCCTAACAGGCGCTACATTACAAATTAATTCATTAGGTTCCACCGAAGCACGTCTCGCCTATAGAGATGTACTTGTTGCTTATTTTGAAAATCATAAAGAGCAGCTTGATGAGGATAGTCAACGCCGACTGTCTAGTAATCCGTTGAGAATATTAGATAGTAAGAATCCGGCTATGCAGGCTTTGAATGATGCAGCACCTAAATTGATCGACCATTTAGATGATACGTCTCGTCAGGAATTTGATACCTTGTGTCAAAGCTTAGATGATGCCGGTTTAGAGTATGAAGTTAATCCTCGTTTAGTACGAGGGCTTGATTATTATGGAAAAACTGTCTTTGAATGGGTGACTGAACATTTAGGATCGCAGGGTACAATTTGTGCTGGCGGCCGCTATGATGGTTTAGTAAGTCAATTAGGTGGTAAAGGCGCAACAGCGATTGGATTTGCTATTGGAATTGAACGTTTAATTGCATTGCTCGAAACGACGGATGCATTACCTGATATTCCATCAATAGACGTTTATTTTGTTGCGGTAGGCGAGCAAGCAGCCAGACAATCATTACTATTAGCTGAGCAATTACGTGATCAAGTTGAAAATTTGAAGTTGATCACACATTGCGGAGGTGGTAGTTTTAAAAACCAATTTAAACGAGCGGATAGAAGTGGAGCTCGTTGGACACTCATTCTTGGTGATGATGAACTTAGTCAGCAAGTCGTTGGCGTAAAAACAATGGCAACAGGGGAACAGGAAACTGTTGCTTGGGATGCATTAGCCAGTTATCTGAAATTATAAATATAATAATATAGAAGACCACTATGACACCGATAAATATACCTGAATGGCAATCTTTAGTACGTCACTACTCAGATCTTAAATATGTTTCAATGCGGGAACAATTCGCATTAGAGTCAGATAGGGTGCATGATTTTTCTATCAAAAGTGGCGATTTACTATTAGATTACTCTAAAAATCGTGTTACTAGAGAAACAATGAGTAAGTTAGTTGCATTAGCTGAGTCGGTCGATATGACTGACTGGATTGAACGTATGTTCACTGGCGAAGCAATCAATAATACTGAAAATCGTGCAGTGCTACATACTGCATTACGTAACCGTGGTAATTCACCTGTAATGGTCGATGGTGAAGATGTAATGCCATTGATTAATGCTGTATTAAAACAGATGAAAGACTTCTGTAATAGTGTTCACAGTGGTCAATGGTTAGGTTTTACTGATAAAAAGATTACCGACATTGTTAATATTGGTATCGGTGGTTCAGATCTTGGCCCTGCAATGATTTGTGATGCGCTTGAGCCTTATGGCATCGATGGAATGAGTGTTCATTTTGTATCAAATGTTGATGGTACGGATTTGAGTACTTCATTAGAGAAACTCAATCCTGAAACGACCCTATTCGTTGTTGCTTCAAAAACATTTACTACCCAAGAAACATTAACCAATGCAGAGTCAGCGAGAGCATGGTTTTTAAAAGCGGGTGCACAGCAAGATGTAGCTAAACACTTTGTCGCTGTATCAACTAATGCTGAAGCTGTGGCTGCTTTCGGTATTGATACTGCGAATATGTTTGAAATCTGGGATTGGGTCGGTGGTCGATACTCTTTATGGAGTGCAATTGGCTTGCCTATCGCATTATATGCAGGTATGGATAACTTTGAACGGCTTCTTGACGGTGGCCATGAGATGGATAATCATTTCCGTACTCAACCGCTTGCTGAAAACATGCCGGTAATCATGGGCCTATTGGGTGTTTGGTATATCAATTTCTTTGGTTCAGCAACGCAAGCCATTGTGCCTTACGATCATTCCTTAGCTCGCTTTCCTAACCATATGCAACAGTTGGATATGGAGAGTAACGGTAAAGTCACTAATCGTGAAGGCCAGCGTCTGAGTTATAAAACAGGTCCTGTTATTTGGGGTACACCTGGCACAAATGGCCAACATGCTTACTTCCAATTGATACATCAAGGAACACAGCTAATACCGGTTGATTTTGTTTTACCTGTCAATAGTCATTATCCTGATCTTGATCATCAGTCAATTTTATTGGCGAACGGTTTGGCCCAATCTGAAGCTCTGATGAAAGGAAAAAATGCTGAGGAAGTACGAGAAGAATTAGTTAAAGAAGGCTATGAAGGTAAGGAATTAGAAGGCTTATTACCACATAAGGTTTTCCCTGGTAACCGCCCAAGCAATACACTATTGTTTCCTAAATTAACGCCTGAAATGTTAGGTCAATTAGTGGCGCTTTATGAGCATAAAGTATTTGTGCAGGGCACCATTTGGAATATCAACTCATTTGACCAATGGGGTGTTGAATTAGGTAAGCAGTTAGCTAAAGCTATTCTTCCAGATATACAAAATAGTGGTAAGGTTGCTGTACATGACAGTTCGACGACCAATTTAATTAAGTTAATCCGTGAATTAAGATTGAAATAGTATTCGTTTTAGTACTAAACTAGTAAAAGCCTACATTATGTAGGCTTTTTTGTTTTAATTGAGAATTTTTGTTATGTCTGATACTACTGAAAACGCTTTAAATGTCTCACTTGCCCATGAAGGTACTAATTATCTTGCTCCGAATGATGAAATAGCTAACCAACCTAAAAAAACTATCTTTCCAACTGCAAATTATCCTTATAAAAAAATGATGAAAAAGGATGAATATGAAAAAGAGAAAGAACTTTTACAAATTGAGTTAGCAAAATTTCAACATTGGGTAAAAGAAACGGGACAAAAATATGTCATTGTTTTTGAAGGCCGTGATGCTGCAGGTAAAGGGGGGGCAATAAAACGCTTTACTGAACATTTAAACCCTCGTGGTGCGCCTGTAATCGCTTTAGAGAAACCTGATAAACGTGAACAAGGACAATGGTACTTTCAGCGTTATATTCAACATCTACCAACCGAAGGTGAGATCGTTTTACTCGATCGATCATGGTATAACCGAGCCGGAGTTGAGCGCGTTATGGGCTTTTGTTCGCCGCAAGAATATCTAGAGTTTATGCGGCAATGTCCAGATTTCGAACGAATGATTACGCGTAGTGGTATTAAACTTATTAAGCTTTGGTTTTCTGTTAGTAGAAATGAACAGCTTCGTCGTTTGCGTGCACGACAAACTGATCCCTTAAAGCAGTGGAAAATCAGTGATATTGATTTGGCATCACTTGATAAGTGGGATAATTACACAGAAGCTAAAGAAGCAATGTTCTTTTACACTGACACTAAGGATTCGCCATGGACAGTTGTAAAATCAGACTGTAAGAAACGTGCACGTTTAAATGCGATACGTCATGTATTAGCCGCAGCAGAATACCCTAATAAAGATCATAAAATTGCGTGTAAACCTGATCCTTTAATTGTTGGAACTGCTGATACTATCTATGAGATGGATGAAAGACACTTAGATAGTGCACCGTTTGAAATGGGTGAGTAAAAGGAAAAAAGTTAATAAGTAGCCTGCTGATTTAAAGCAGGCTACTTAACTGTATCTTTGATTTATTAAACTTTTTGTAGAACTATTCCTGCTAGCGGTGGTAAATTCACTACAATAGAATAAGGCTTGTCGGACCAAGGAATTGATTCAGCTTCAATGCTAAAATCATTAGCAATATTACTACCACCGTAATATTCTGAATCAGAGTTCATGATTAGTTTATAGCTTGTTAATTCAGGAACGCCAATGCGATAACTTTCACGTACTACTGGCGTGAAGTTGAAAACTGAAATCACATACTGTTCATCATCTTTTCTAATGTAACTGAGAATAGATTGTTCGCGATCATTACAATCTAGCCACTCAAAACCATGCGGATCAAATTCATGGCGGTAAAGCGCAGGCGTTGATGTATATAACTTATTCAAATCACTGACAAGTGTCTTCATGCCATTATGAAGAGGGTAATCAAGCACATACCAATCTAATGCTTTTTCACAGTTCCATTCCGTACCTTGGGCAAATTCTGAGCCCATGAATAAAAGTTTCTTACCTGGATAGGTAAACATGAGTGTGTACAGTAATCGTAGGTTTGCAAATTTTTGCCACTCATCACCAGGCATTTTGTTAACCATGGATTTTTTGCCGTGAACTACTTCATCATGAGAAAAAGGTAAAACAAAGTTCTCAGTGAAGGCATACAATAAGCCAAATGTCAGTGAATCGTGGTGATAACGACGGTGAATAGCATCTTGTTGCATATATTCAAGAATGTCATGCATCCAGCCCATATTCCACTTCATTGAGAAGCCAAGACCTCCCATATGAGCAGGTCTTGATACCATCGGGTAGGAAGTAGACTCTTCTGCAGCAATAAGACAGCCTGGGTGCTCTTGATGTAGCACTGAATTCATATGTTTGAGAAAATCAATTACCTCAAGATTTTCACGCCCACCATGTTGATTAGGTACCCACTGATCACTTTCGCGAGAATAATCAAGGTAGAGCATTGAGGCAACAGCATCAACGCGTAGGCCATCAATATGGAACTCTTCAAGCCAATAGAAAGCGCTAGATAATAGGAAATTAGTCACTTCGCTGCGACCATAATTGAAGATATAGGTTCCCCAATCTTGATGTTCCCCTTGGCGAGGATCGGCATGCTCGTATAGTGCAGTGCCATCAAAGCGAGCTAGACCATGGGCATCTTTTGGAAAGTGTCCTGGAACCCAATCAAGAATGACACCAATATTATTTTGGTGGCATTGGTCAATGAAATAACGTAGATCGTCTGGTGAGCCAAACCGGCTTGTAGGTGAAAAGTAGCCCGTAGTTTGATATCCCCAGGAAATATCAAGTGGATGTTCAGTGATTGGTAATAGTTCAATATGTGTAAAGCCTAGCTCTTTGACATAAGGAACCATTTGCTCAGCCATTTCACGATAGCTTAGGAAACCTCCTGCTTCATTTAGCTTCCATGAACCCATATGAACTTCATAGACCGAATGTGGAGAGTGCAACCAGTCTGCTCTCTCTCTGTGAGACATCCAATCAGTATCTTTCCATTCATGAGCACTTGTTTTTGCAATGACTGATGCAGTACCTGGTCGTAATTCTGATTGTTGACCATAGGGATCCATTTTGGAATGCAAAGAACCATCATTACTTTTTATTTCAAATTTATACAGTTCACCGCTTGTCATGCCGGGGATAAATAATTCCCATACACCACTATTACCAAGAACACGCATGGGATATTTTCGACCATCCCACTGATTAAAGTCACCTATAACGCTAACTCTTTGCGCGCTAGGAGCCCATGTGGCAAATAAGACACCATCAACACCATCAACTTGATGTTGGTGAGCGCCAAGAATTCGATATGCATGCCAGTGTTTACCTTCCGAAAAAAGGTGTAAGTCAAACTCAGATATTTGAGGTAAGAAGTTATATGGGTCGTAGTGCTGAGTACTATCGCCCTTGCTTGTTATACGGTTTACAGTGTACTGCGCAGATAGCTTATCGCTTGCACCTATCCATTGAAATAGGTCTGTGCCTTCAAAGCGAGTCAGTTCTAAATCATCCTCTAACCATGCTTTTTGTGTGTCAGGTAAAAACAGGGTAACAGTAGTATTAGATCCTGTCTGATGAGCACCTAAAATTTTAAAAGGGTCATGATGACGAGCTTCGATAATTTTGATTAAGTCTTCAGTTAATTCGCTTACTAAAACCATAAATTTGAAGTTCCTTTAAATTTTTGTTGAAGTCTGTAGCCTGCTTGTGTCAGGCTAGTACTCAGGCCAAATAAATTTGTTGCTTAACCCAACTGGAGAAGCTGAATGTCGGACAATAATAGCACGCGATTCGTAAGTCGTCTTACTCGCGATACCTTAGCATTAATTTTAGCTGGGGGCCGAGGTTCCCGATTGAAACAATTAACTGACTGGCAAGCTAAACCTGCAGTACCTTTTGGAGGTAAGTTTCGTATTATTGATTTTCCCCTCTCGAATTGTGTGAATTCAGGTATTCGACGAGTAGGCATTCTGACCCAATATAAAGCGCATTCATTGATGCGTCATATCCAGCAAGGCTGGGGTTATATGCGTGGTGAAATGGGTGAGTTTGTAGAATTATTACCTGCTTCTCAGCGTACCGAGCAAGGTTGGTATACAGGTACGGCTGATGCGGTATATCAAAACATAGATATCTTGCGAAATCATAGCCCCAAATATATTGTTATTTTAGCCGGCGATCATATTTATAAAATGGACTACGGTGATATGTTAGCTGAGCATGTTGCTCAGAATGCTGATATGACCATTGGTTGTTTAACAGTGCCGTTGGAAGAAGCGAAAGCATTTGGTGTTATGTCAGTAGATGTTAATCGCCGCATTATTTCTTTTGATGAAAAACCAGATAGCCCGACTCCTATGCCCGGCCAAGATGATTTAGCGCTTGCCTCGATGGGGATCTACATCTTTAATGCAGAATTTTTGTATGAGCAATTAGTTAAGGATGCAGATACACCAGGCTCTACTAACGACTTTGGTCATGATATTATTCCATCACTGATCGAAAACTATAAAGTAATTGCATTTCCGTATAAAGATGTTCAAGGCAATGATCCTGGTTACTGGCGTGATGTAGGTACAATTGATGCATTTTGGTCTTCAAATTTGGAATTGATAGGCGTTACGCCTGAGTTGAACTTATACGATTCAGAATGGCCTATTTGGACTCATCAAGAGCAATTGCCGCCAGCTAAATTTGTATTTGATGATGAAGAACGCCGAGGAATGGCTGTTGACTCTATGGTCTCGGGTGGTTGTATTATCTCTGGATCAACCGTTCGACACTCAGTGCTCTTTTCGAAAGTAGAAGTGCATAGTTATTCTGTTATTGAAGACTGCGTCATTTTACCTGATGTAAGTATTGGCAGAAACTGCCGCTTGACAAAAGTCGTGCTAGATAAGGGATGTATTGTCCCTGAAGGTACAATTATCGGCGAAGATCCTGTTGCTGATGCTGAAAAATATGAAATATCACCAAATGGTGTGATATTAGTTACCCCTGAAATGTTAGGACAACAATACCGTTATGTCAGATAAGTTAAAAGTCGTTTTATGCTGGCATATGCACCAGCCGCAATACAGTGAACCACTGGGAGGAATGTATCAGTTACCTTGGACTTACCTTCATGCAATAAAAGATTATGTCGATATGGCGTGGCATTTAGAAAATGTGCCTGGTGCTAAAGCAGTTGTAAATTTCGCACCTACCTTGATTGAACAAATTGCTGATTATGATGAGCAAGTGAGCTCTCGCTTTAAAGGAACGGGTAGATTAAAAGATCCTTTACTAATTGCATTAGATTCGCCTGTACAACCGGCACATGCTGAAGAACGTAAAAAGTTAATCAGTGATTGTTTACGAGCCAATGATGAAAAGTTAATTGCACCGTTTCCACATTTTGCCAAGTTGGCCTCAATGGCGAGAAGGTTTATAGAAGATACTGATCAACTGAACTACATTAATGATCAATTTATGATTGATATGGTAGTTTGGTATCACTTGGCATGGATGGGTGAATCCGTTCGACGTTCTGACGTACGAATTCAGGCCTTAATGGAAAAAGGTAAGTTATTCACATTCCATGACCGCCGTCAGTTGATGCTAGTTATTGGCGAATTATTACATGATCTTATTCCTCGTTATCGTCGTCTAGCTGAGACTGGGCGAGTTGAATTATCAGTAACGCCATACGCACATCCAATTATTCCATTGATGTTAGATATCAATAGTACGCTTGAAGCAATGCCAGATGCTCCTTTACCAGAAACAACTGTTTATCCCGGAGGGGAAGAGCGTGCCCATTGGCATATGGAAGAAGGTTTACGCGTTTTTGAATCCTATTTTGGCTTTAGACCAAAAGGTTGTTGGCCATCAGAAGGCGCTGTCTCTGAAGATACCTTAAAACTTATTTCTCGCCATGGCTTCGACTGGGCTGCAACAGGTGAAAATGTATTACGGAATAGCTTCAATTTGTCTGATATGGCTGATGAGAGTGTACATAAACCTTATAAATTACCCGGCGCAGCACCAGCCTGTTTCTTCCGTGATGATGGACTATCAGATTTAATTGGTTTTACCTATACAAAATGGGGTGCAGATGATGCTGTAGATGATTTTATCAATCATTTATTAACGATTAAATCTAATTCTCAGGGTGATAAGGATAGAGTGTTATCAGTCATCTTAGATGGTGAAAATGCATGGGAATATTATTCTTATAATGGGTTTTATTTCTTACAAGCACTTTATAGTCGATTAGCGGAACATCCTGAAATTGAACTAACCACGTTCTCTGATTGCTTGAGCTCTGGCGTTAAGCCGACCCTTTTACCTAAGATGGTTGCAGGAAGCTGGGTTTATGGCTCATTTTCAACATGGATTGGCGACCCAGATAAAAATCGGGGCTGGGATTTATTGAGTGCGGCTAAAGTTACTTATGATCGTGTAGTGGCAGAGAAAAAGTTTGATAGTGATACTCAACATGCTTTAGACCGTCAATTAGCAATTTGTGAAGGTTCGGACTGGTTTTGGTGGTTTGGTGATTATAATTCTGCCGATAGTGTGAGTGATTTTGAACGTTTATTCCGACTCCATTTATCTAATTTATATCAGATGCTTGGAGAAGAAGTGCCACAAAGTTTATCTGAAATGGTGTCTCAAGGTGGTGGCGGTATAGAGCAAGGTGGAACAATGCGTCGTGGTGGATAAACAATGAAGCAAGCACAGGTATTTGAGCAGCGACGTTCTGGGGTATTATTACACATTACAAGTTTGCCATCAGGCAGTCTGGGGCAAGATGCCTATCGTTTTGTAGATTTTTTACAAGAGTCAGGGGTAACGGTCTGGCAGATGTTGCCCTTAGGCCCGACCCATAGTGATGGTTCTCCTTATCAGTGTTTATCTGCTCATGCAGCGGATGCTAAATTGATATGCTTAGAGACAGTGAAAAGCCAACCATGGGCAGATGGCGAAGACTTTTCGGGAGATACTTTTTTAATTATCCTAGTTAATGCATATCGTCAATTTATCCAGCGTGCAACAGAGTTTGAAAAGGATGAATTTAAAGCATTTTGTGAACAGCAGAATTATTGGTTAGATGACTATGTAATATACCGAGAAATCCGACATTTAAATCATACTATTCCATGGTTTGAGTGGCCTGAAGCGTTACGTAATAGGCATAATAATGCTATTAATAAAATACGAGAAGAGCGCGAAGATGCGTTAGATATTCGCCGGTTTGGTCAGTTCCTCTTTTTTCAACAGTGGCACGCTTTGAAAAGTTATGCCAATGAGCGAGGCATTTTATTGTTTGGTGATATGCCTATTTTTGTTGCACATGACAGTGCGGATGTATGGGCGAACCCTGAATTATTTACACTAGATGACAGTGGCCAAGCAACTCGAGTTGCAGGCGTACCACCAGATTACTTTTCTGAAACGGGTCAAAGATGGGGTAACCCACTCTATTGTTGGGAAAAACACATAAATGAAAATTTTTCCTGGTGGAAGCAGCGAGTACAAACACAGCTAGAGCTATTTGATCTTATTCGAATTGATCATTTTCGTGGATTTGAAGCGTGTTGGGAAATCCCCGCGAGCTGTGAAACAGCCATTGATGGTCAATGGGTTAAAGCACCAGGTGATGCGCTGTTTGAACAGTTAATCAATACCTTTGGTGAATTACCACTTGTAGCCGAAGACTTAGGTATCATTACAGATGAAGTCACTGCATTACGCGAAAAATACGCTATGCCAGGTATGAAAATATTGCAGTTTGCTTTTGGTGATGACGCAAGCAATCCATATTTACCTCATCAACACACACAAGATAGTGTCAGTTACACGGGAACACATGATAATAATACGACGCTAGGTTGGTTTGAAGAATTAGACGATAATACTAAAGCTCGCATCTATGAATATTTAGGTGGTTCGCAAGAAATAATACCGTGGTTACTAATCAGAGCATCACTCGCAACTGTATCACAGCTTGCTGTTTTGCCAATGCAAGATATTTTAGCGCTTGATGGCGAACACAGAATGAATGTTCCAGGCACGACAGAAGGTAACTGGAACTGGCGGTTTGATTGGAATATGGTAGATGAAATGTGTTCTATCAGGTTGAAAAGTTTAAACGAATTGTATGGGCGAAGTGGAACATGAGTGACTTATCTTCTTTAAAATATGCCAACACCCATGAATGGGTCAAACTCGAAGACTCGGGTGAGTTGACAGTCGGTATTACTGATCATGCACAGGATCTTTTAGGTGATTTGGTTTTTGCTGAACTACCAGAAGTAGGACAGCGTTTTTCAGCCCAAGAAGAATGTATGCTACTTGAGTCTGTAAAAGCAGCATCTGACATTTATATGCCAGTAAATGGTGAAATTTCAGCCATTAATACAAGACTAGTAGATGAACCCGAAACAATCAATGAAGATTCATTTGGTGAAGGCTGGTTATTTAAAGTTCAGCCAGATAATGTATCAGATATCGAATCTTTATTATCAGCTGAAGGCTATGAAAGCTCTCTAGACGAGTAAAGGATTAGGCTGGGTAAATAGCACCTAATATAACGGGTCTTTTAGCACCAGTAACAGAAGGTAAGTTTCCAGATTGTTTATTGACTGTTCTATGCGCTAACCAAGAAAATGCACAGGCTTCTACCCAATCAGGGTGAAGCCCTAATGACTCTGTTGTTGAAACATTCTTGGTATCAAGCAGGCTCTGTAAACGATTCAACAAATGTTGATTGTGAGCACCGCCTCCACAGATGAATACACTATTAGATGTGCTGGCATATCTGTTAATGTCATTTGCAATAGTTAGCGCTGTTAGTTCAGTGATTGTCGCCTGAATATCTACTGGAGATAAATCATTTAACTCGAGGGCTATTTTTTTGGCTAACCAATCACTGTTAAACAGTTCTCGCCCAGTGCTTTTGGGAATCGCTTGCTTAAAGTATGGCTCATCAAGCAAGTAAGATAACAGCTTGTTATTACACTTACCTGATGCTGCCCATTGTCCATTAGAATCGTAGGATTGTTCGAGTTGTAATTGAATCCAGTAATCTAGCAGTACATTTCCTGGTCCGGTGTCAAAGCCAAGGATCGGCTCGTCAGACGATGACGGCAAGCAAGTGATATTACTTATTCCACCAATATTGACTATCACTCTATCCTCGTCATTAGAGTGGAATAAAGCGTGGTGAAATGCAGGAACGAGTGGAGCGCCTTGCCCGCCTGCAGCTATATCACGCTGACGAAAATTAGCTACAGTAGTAATTCCTGTCATTTCGGCAATAATATTCGCATCACCAATTTGCTGACTGAAAGGGTAGTCACCTACAGGAGAGTGAAATATTGTCTGGCCGTGACTTCCGATAGCTTTAATATCAGCAGGTGATATGTTTTGTTCAGTTAATAGAGTATTAATTGACTGGCCAATTAACTGACCTAGAGCGATATTTAGTTCACCTAGGTCTTGTAGGCTTGATTGTTGTTCAGTTATCAGCTGTTTTATACTTTGATGAAGACCATTCGGAAATGGGAATGTTTTAGCTTGAACAAACTGGAAGTTACTACCTGACTCAGAAAAAGAAGTTATCGCGACATCAATTCCGTCAAGGCTAGTTCCTGACATCACGCCAATATAATAAGACACTCTATGATGCTTTATTGCTTAAGTGCAATAGCTGTATTTTGAAGGCTATCAAGCTGAGCTAATAGTGGCTCAGATTTCTGTTTGAAGTTAGTACGATACTTTTTACTAAGCGCTTGAGCCTTTGGTAAGCTGACCGTCAGAGGATTTCGATGAACACCGTGAACTCTGAATTCGTAATGTAAATGTGGACCAGTGGCCGTGCCAGACATACCGACATAGCCAATTACATCACCTTGTTTTACTCTCTTACCACGTTTCATGCCTTTCTTATAACGTGACATATGAGCATATAAGGTAGTGTATTTGCCGCCATGGGATAGAACAACAGTACGTCCATAGCCACCTTTTCTACCTGCAAAGTCAATTTTACCATCACCTGTTGCTAGAATCGGTGTTCCAGTTTTAGCGGCATAATCGACACCACGATGTGGACGCGTCACACCTTTTAATTTAGGGTGTTTTCTCATAGGGTTAAATCGAGAACTGATACGTGTAAAATGAACAGGAGTACGACTAAAGGCTTTTCTCATACTATCACCGGTAGGTGAAAAATAATCACTTTTACCAGTAACATCAGTATAACGAATAGCGCTAAACTTCTTACCTTGATTCGTGAACTCAGCAGCTAAAATATCGCCATCAGAAATTTTATCACCATCAAGGTAGTCTTCTGAGAAAATTACTGTGAAATGATCGCCTTGGCGTAAATCAAGGGCAAAATCAATATCCCAGCCAAAAATATAAGCCAGTTCCATAATGAGTTTGTCTGATAATCCTGCCGTAATCCCTGCACCAAACAATGAACTATTGATAATTGCTGATGCATGAGCTTGTCGCTTTTCAACTTCACGGGTATCAAGTTGAGCTTGGTAACCGTCTTCTGTCGATGTGACAGTGAATGTTTTAATTTTGCTTAGCTTTAGCTCGAGCTTATTCAGAATTTTAGCACCGTCTTGCTCTTCAATATCAAAACGAAGAATTTGACCAGGCTTCAAGTTGAGTAGAGGTCTTATCTCTTTATCTAATTTTGCAACGTTATAAACGTCACGAGCAGATAAGCCAACGCGAGGAAAAATCAAAGACAGATTATCACCAGATTTGACCTTCACTTCTTGCCAGTTGATTATTGCAGCTTCAACTATAGTAGTAGTATCTAGTTTCTCAATAGCTTCTGGTAATAAAGCTGTTTGTTCCACTATATTAGTTTCGTCTTCTGCAGTTGCTGTAGGTATATCTAATAAGATAGGAGCATCAATTACTGGTAGGGCTGTGTGTTGAGTAGTTAACTCTGGTAAGGGTTGTGAAGTGTTGATGCTAGAAATATTCTGAAGTTCAGCGGGTAAATTAGGAAGGTTGATTATTTCAGATTGTGTGCTTATGTTAACGGGACGATTGGTTGCTAAAGTCATTGAGGTAATAAAAATACCTGCAATAGCAAATGATGATAGAACAAATATATTTCGACGACGCTTAGGTCGTGAAGAAGTGTTAGTGAAGAGACTTGTCCGGCTTGAAGGAAGTGTCAGTCTGTTTCGTTTCATCGTTTAGCTCTAAATAAAGACCCTTAATACGGCATTTTGGCAGTATTTTCATTGTAATGGAAGCCTTTGTTGACCTGTTTTGTGATAATATTCGCGCCAAACTGATA
>CAJXPP010000013.1 GCA_913058195.1 uncultured Gammaproteobacteria bacterium
CGGAGATGTGTATAAGAGACAGAGACCAATAGGAAGTGATAATTGCTGCCATTGAATTTTTGTTGGCCAAATAAATTCAAACCAAATCCCATTATATGCCCCTATAGATAACAATATGGAGCTAGAGAAAAGTGCGTAGTAGAGGTAAGCCGTTTGTTTGAAAGTAAAAAACAGTAAAAAATTGTAACTGATTAATCCTAATAATAAGCCGGCATAAAGAGCAAAGAAGATGTATTTAACCCTATTCTTTTCAGCAAATATATCAGCTTGCCATAAGTTTGCTCCAGCAGACATGCTGCCTTTTGATTTGATACGGAAATAGAAACTTAGATCAGTGTGAGCTGGCAGAGTAATTGGAAATATGAAGTTTACATTAGAGTAGAAGCGCTGGTGGAAAGGTTTTGTATCGCCAGTATCATAGCGGGATATGATGCGTTTACTCGCTTTATTGACGATATAAATACCGATATCATCAAGTAAAGGAAAGTTGAATTCTAGCAACTGTTTTAGTGCGTATTGCTCCTTATTGCTAACGTCGACTTTAAACCAATGGGTTTCTTTTCGGAAACCGAGATTAGGCGAGCCTCCTTTTAATTCGGAAAATACAGTCTGATTGTTTGGCGATAGAATATCTTCAATAGTAAACGCATCACGATTGTCGACTAATACTTGGTAGTGGCTACCTAGCTCGATGGGTTGTGGATTGTCACTTGAGAGGATAATAGGCTCAGCAAAAGCAACAGAAATAAGGCTGCTAAGTAGTGAAAGACACAGTAACCTATATAAGGTAGGTAATGATTGAGCTTTCATCATCTCTATTTCCTTTTACATCCCTATTTCCTGCTATTAGCCTCCAATTATCAGGCTTGGTATACGATTTAAGGCAGTTTAATAAAGAGTTCTCGGTAATGTTGTAATTCACGAATTGAATCTTTCACATCATCCATAGCTAAATGCGATGATTTTTTCTTAAAGCTTTTTTCAACCTTCGGAGCCCAGCGTCGAGCGAGTTCTTTTAACGAACTAACATCTAGGTTACGGTAGTGAAAATAGGCTTCAAGCTCAGGCATGATACGCGCCATAAAACGGCGGTCTTGGCAAATACTATTGCCACACATTGGCGATACACCAGCGGGAACGTATTCTTTTAGAAAGTCTAATGTTTGTTGTTCTGCTTCTGCTTCGGTAACTCGAGTCGTTCGAACACGCTCCGTTAAACCTGAACCGCCATGTTGACGAGTGTTCCATTCATCCATTGCTTGTAGAGTTTCATCAGATTGATGAATGGCAATCATCGGACCTTCTGCGAGTACATTTAAGTCGCCATCAGTAACGATTGTGGCAATCTCAATAATATAATCATTATTAGTATCAAGGCCAGTCATTTCTAAATCGATCCAGATTAAGTTTTTCTTACTTTTAGCCATAGTTATTATCTTTATATTAAGTTTTAATTTGAACTTCCTTGCCAGAGATTGTATCAAAGGCTAACCTACATAGCATTGTTGATTTTAGCTGGATATAAATATGAATGAATTTACTTGGGTATTCTTAGCTGCACTTGTCTTGATGACAGGCGTTGAGCTTTGGCTGTCATTACGTCAAGGTCGTTATGTTGACGCTCACCGAGATTCCGTTCCAGAAGCATTTAAAGAACAAGTAGAATTAGCCGCGCATCAAAAAGCGGCCTCTTATAGCGTCGCAAAAGGCAAATTAAACCGTATTGATAACATACTCGGTTTTATTTTATTGTTAGTTTGGACTTTAGGGGGGGGCTTGGCCTTGTTGTCAGGTGCATGGCAGTCATTAGGGTTGTCTGAAACAATAACGGGCATAGTATTTATCCTCAGTTTTTTTATTATAGGCTCCTTACTAGACCTACCTATGTCTTGGTATAAAACCTTTGTATTAGAAGATAAGTTTGGCTTTAATAATAATACAATGCCTTTATTCTTGGCTGATATAGCTAAGCAGACGGTATTGGTGATTGTTATCGGTGCTCCATTGATATGGGCTGCATTGGCTTTAATGGACGGAACAGGTGAATATTGGTGGCTGTATCTATGGGCGGCATGGATGGGGTTTAGTTTATTAATGATGTGGGCTTATCCCGCTTTCATTGCACCATTATTTAATAAATTTACACCACTAGAAGATGAGCAGTTAAAAGCTCGCGTTGAAAGTTTGCTTGCTCGTTGTGGTTTTAAAAGCCAAGGTATTTATGTGATGGATGGTTCGCGTCGTTCAGGTCATGGTAATGCTTATTTCACTGGTCTTGGTAATAACAAACGAATAGTGTTTTTTGACACCTTATTAAAGACCTTGAATGAAGATCAAATTGAAGCAGTACTTGCCCATGAATTAGGTCATTTCCGACGTAAACATGTTGTAAAAAATATGATGATGATGGCTGTGTTAAGTTTAATTGGTTTAGCGATATTGGGTTGGGCGGCAGGGCAGACATGGTTTTTCACTGGCTTAGGAGTAGATACTGAAACTAATGCGATGGCACTTATATTGTTTATGCTCGTTATTCCAGTATTTAGTTTCTTTTTACACCCAATGATGACGGCATTATCACGGAAATATGAGTATGAAGCAGATGCTTATGCTGCTTCTGTTTCTAATAGTGATGATTTGATTTCAGCTTTAGTGGCTTTGTATCAGGAAAATGCCAGTACATTAACGCCTGATCCGCTTGTGTCGGCTATTTATGACTCACATCCGCCAGCAACATTACGTGTTGCACATTTACAAGCCGGCCAATAGATAGATTAACCTTTAAGTTAGATACTCCGAGGTGATACTCGGAGTATGCTTAGAGTCTTTAATTTATTATTACTTGATTGCGGCCACTCTCTTTTGCTCTATAGAGTGCATTATCCGCTCGTTCGATAATATCTTGTGGTGTGTCGTTGGGTTTTTTTATGCTGATGCCAACAGACACGGTAACTTGACCAATAGTATCTTCACTGCCTCTTTTCTTTAGGCGACTATTTGCAAAGTTAAGCCGTATTTTTTCGGCTAAATCAAACGTTTCTTGTTTAGATTTTTGTACTAAAATCATAGCCATTTCTTCGCCACCATAACGGGCTGAAAGGCTGTTTTCGGGGGTGTTTTTTAGCATTAATCCTGCGAAATATTGAATTACTTTATCACCTAGTAGATGACCATAAGTATCATTAATGTTTTTGAAATGGTCGAGATCAAATAACAGCAAGGCGGTATCCTTTGTGTCAGTTTGACAGGACTTTAGAAGTTCGTTATCAAATGCACCTCGGTTTGCTAAGCCTGTTAAGGCATCTATTCTAGCTGATTCCTTAACGGCATTAAGCTCTTCTTTTAATCGCGTTATTTCACTTGCAGAGTGTTCTAGATTCTCTTTTAATGCACCACTTGTTTGTGACATTTTATGAGTGTCAGCGAGAATTCCTCCTAGCAAGCTCTTTAGATCGTTAAGATCATTACACTCTTCAAGGGCCATTTGAGAGTCACTAAACCCAGACAGGCACTGATTAGTCGTCGATTCGACTTCATTAATATTCGTTAATGTATTGTCAACGACAAGTTTAAGCCCGGTATTGGTATCTTCAAGTCGTTTTGGCATTTCCATCAAAACATACTTTTCATATAAAGCTTGAGAGATCTCCTCAGAGATAAATTGTTGCTTACCTAGCAGGTTATCAATTGCATTAGTTAGTGCGAGGTTTTCACCTGACACATACTCATACCATACTGCATAGTTGACAGGCGTGGCGGCAGCTTTATGTTTATTAATTAATGGAAGTGCGAGTCTAAGATTCTCTGATGCTTGGTCCGTAAGATCAGTATAAACAGGAGGGAAAGATGAGTTTTTAGCCACGGTAATATCCTTAAAAATTGCATATCCAAATTTAACTGTAAGTTACGCTTTATAGAGTCTGATGTAAATTATATTTTAATTGCTTTGTGAGGGAGTTAAAAAGTCCCTTGTTTTAAGAAATGGATCACATAATTGATTACATTGTCGTTATTCATCATAAACGAGTGAGTAACAGCTAAGCTTATATCAAATAGCTAATGATTCAATTGGGTATTTAGTTGATGGGTAATTAACATTAATTGTTTGATAGCCAGCTTTATTTAAAGCGCGATCTAAAGCAGCCATTGAACAACTGCTCCTCGCTAAACCGTGCGATAAGATTACATATTCAGCTGCACTGGGGTGTAGATCTGTTTTCAAAATACTTTTAGCTATTATTTAACTGATTAACAGCGATAGATGTCGCTGTACTGAAATCACTTTTACCACTGCCCAGTTTAGGGATCTGTTCAACAGGAATAAGAGTACTAGGCGTCATTAAGCTATTGAGCTCTGCATTCTTAATGCATGATTTTAGCTCAGCTTCACCAATATTATCAGTATAAAGAAGTACAATTTTTTCCCCTTTCTTGTCATCAGGAACCGTACTTGTCAGAATTTCAACTTCTTCAGGAAGAGTCGGCGTGATGCTAGATTCGATAGCACCAAGGCTAATCATCTCACCGCCTATTTTGGCGAAGCGAGAGTAGCGATCGATAATGCTCAAAAATCCGTCCTTATCAATATGACCTTTGTCTCCTGTTTTATACCAACGGTAGCCATCAATTTCAGTAATGACTTCAGCCGTTTTGTCAGGATCATTGAGATAACCCTGCATAACTTGAGTTCCACCAATTAAGATTAATCCATCTTCACCTACTGCTAAGCTCTGAAGGCTAACGGGATCAACTATTCGTACATTGCTACCTGGTAGTGGTAAGCCAACAGTTCCTGTTTTATTACCAATTTGAACATGCCAGTCATCATCAGACATACGGTCGGTCAGATTAACAGTAGCCACAGGTGTGGTCTCAGTTGTACCGTAGCCTTCATAAATCGTTTTGCCAAATTTTAAGGTGAAGTTGTCACGCACATCAGGGTTTAAGCGTTCAGCACCCGCTACGACGATACGTAGTGAATTCAACATTAATGGATTAATACGACGATTTCTATTAAATAGACGTAAAAACGTCGATGTTGCAAACAATAGTGTTGCATTATGTTCGTGGATCCCCTTAGCTATAGTAAGCACGTCAGTGGGGTCTGGATGACAAATAGCGGGTACGCCTTCAATTAGAGGCATTAAGCCTGTCACAGTCAAGCCAAATGCATGGAATAACGGTAAATTTGCAACAATGATATCGTCTTCCAGTGTATCGAGCACATCAGAGACTTGTTTTATATTGCCAATAATATTTTGGTGGGATAGAACAACGCCTTTAGGTTCGCCTTCACTGCCACTAGAAAACAAGATAGCAGCAGATTGCTTGATATTAACAGTGTTGCCAAATAGTGAAATTAGCCACGAGCTAGGCAAAACATAAGTTGATATAAAAGTAAGGAGTTGTTCAGTTTTACTTAACTCCTCTTTAATGTCTTCAAGATAAATAGGTGTTGCCAGTTCAAATAAACTCGATAGTTCGATCCCTTTTGCTTTTAATTTAGTAACGAAACGCTTCGAGGTATAGATAGTCTTTATTTCAGCTTTATTAATAGCTGATTCGAGAGAGCTAATATTGGCGCTAAAATTAAGGTTTATAACCGTTTTACCACTTATGAATGCTGCCATATTAGCTATTATGCCAGCACTGCTTGTTGGTAGTAATAAGCCAATATTTTGTTCAGGGCTCTGCTTTTTAAACCGGCGCGAGAATAATAAAGCGACCACTAAAGCCTTACGTCTAGAAAGGGTGATTCCAGTTTGAATATCAGTCAGGCAAGGCGCGCTACCATCTTGTTTAACGCGATTTATCCAAGCATGAGCTAGTGTTGGTAAGGTTTGGGTGTGGCTTTGCCATCCGCTGATAGATAAATCAAACACACTGCTTTTAACTTCATTTGCGGATGAGCTCAATGGCATAGCTTTGCCAAAGGCGACAATAACATCTCGACGTAAGCGGCTTTGGCGTAATGATTGTAATTTTGTACTTGAGCGTGAGAAACGACTTCCCCATAAGCCTCGTAAATAGAAGGGAAGGATAATGCCTTCCACACCTTCAACACAACGTTCAAAGCCTTGTTTAAATTCAGCTAGCTGTCCATTTCTACTAATTGAACCTTCAGGGAATAAGCAGACTACTTCGCCTTGTTGTAAGTGGTGATTGATTTTTTTCAATGCACTTTTACTGCTCGCACTGGCAATAGGAATCACACCCACTAAATCGAGAATCCACTTCAAATACCATTTCTGATAAATGATTTTATCCATTACAAAGTGAACTGGGCGAGGGCTGGCTATTTGTATCATCGCCCAATCTAACCAACTGATATGGTTGCCTAACATTAATACAGGGCCTTGGGACGGGATATGGTTAAAGCCCTGTACGCTTATTTTGTATTTACCAGAGAATATAATTGCCAGAACATAACGAATCAGTGATTGAGGTAATTTCCATACAGTATAAAACGCACCTACCGCAGTGACAATGGTTAGCAGTTTGAGTAATATTTCACTTGAAATATTAGCCAGTGAAAATAATACTGTAATACATAAGAAGCTGAGCATGACTACATTTTGTACCCAGTTATTTCCTGCGAGTACCGTGCCTAATTGTGGCGCGCGTGCATGGAATTGAATTAACGAATTAAGTGGCACAATAAACAGGCCACCAAAAAAACCAAAAGCAAGAATATCGGCTGAAAGCCATAGCGTTGAAGGAATTTGTGGCAATAAAAATAGTGATACAACCATGCCTAATGCACCTAAAGGGATTAAGCCAGACTCAATATAATGATTGGATATTTTGCCTGCAAGCAGAGAGCCTGCAACTATGCCGATACCTGAGCTGGCTAGTAAACCTTGAATGATAATGGTGTTATCTATTGCTAGAGCTTCTTTAGCAAAAGCGGGGAATGCGGCGAGTACGACTTGCGATACTCCCCAAAAAACAGATAAACCTATAATCGATAACCAAATAATTGAATCAGCTCTAAGTAACTTTATATTCGAATAGAGTGCTTTACCTGAGCGGTACTGTTGCCAATCAAATGATTTTCTGTTTGTGGGAGGTGATATGTTTTGTAAACGGGTGGAAAAATAAAGTTCAATAAGGCTGCCCAATACCAAAACCCAACCTAGAGGTGCAATGATGCGAATAATGTCAGCCTCTGAAGTAAATATCTGATTACTTAAGGCGTTTTCAAATAGAATAGAAAAGAAAAACATGCCTAATAATATGGCAACAATAGTGATGGACTGCACCAGGCCATTGGCTGATGTTAAGTTGTCTTTACCTGCTATCTCACGAATATAACCATATTTAGCGGGAGAGTAGAATGCACTTTGTACTGCCAGCATAAACGTCATCGCAAAAGCGAATTTGAACCAGCCTAAATAATACGAGAGGGTAATAAGTAAGGTGATGAAGACAGCTGCTGCTGCCGACCAACGCATTATTTTAGGTTTGTTGAAACGATCTGCTAGGAATCCTGAGGGAGTAAAAAGTAATACAAAGGGTAATAAAATAAGGCCATTAATTATCGCCGTTAAAATAACCTGTGTTGAGCCATCATAGATTTTAAACACGGTATTCTGAATAATGATCTTATGGCCTAAGTCAACAAAGGCATTAAGAAAGATCATTGAAATAAAAGCAATAAATCCTTTAGTTTTAAAAAGTGAAATCATATTTACTCTGCCATCAAAAATAATATGTGTTTATCTTAGTGAACCGAATAAAATAAAGCGACTTTAAATGAAAAGTAGCATGGTTTTGAATTTAAAGTAGCAATATATGCTACTTTAAGGGAGGTATTTAAAATGAAGGCATATTATGGCGCAGACAACAAAACTGGTTGATACCTTAAAGCGAGCATTAAAGATGCACGGCTTATCTTATGCCGATGTGGCAAAGCAACTCGGCTTATCTCATGCCAGTGTTAAGCGCTTGTTTTCGGAATACAAGTTTTCATTAGATAGATTAGAGTGCGTATGTCAGATGATGGATATGGAAATTTCTGATCTGGTGATGAAAATGAATACTGAATCCAGTATGTTATTGGCGGAATTATCGTCAGAACAAGAGCATGAAATTGTGGCGGATAGTACGCTTCTATTAGTTACAGTATGTGTGCTTAACCGTTGGACTATTGTACATTTGATGGATAACTTTCACCTTAATGAGCAACAATGTATTCGTCATTTAGCGGTGTTAGACAGGCTAAAACTGATTGAATTATTACCCGATAACCATATTAAGCTCCGAGTGTCATCGAATTTTAAATGGCGTGAAAATGGACCAATACAACAGTTTTTTCAACAAAAGCTGGCTGCTGACTTTTTTAATACGCGGTTTACTGGGCAACAAGAAAAGCTGATTGTTATTAACGGGATGTTAAGTCCAGAAGCAATGGCTATATTCCATCGCAAAGTGGTGCATCTTGCTCGTGAATTTGAAACCCTCAACAGTGAAGACTCATCCTTACCGTTAGATCGGAGGAGTGGAACAACCGCGGTATTAGCTATGCGTAGCTGGAAGTATGGTTTATTTGATAACTTAAGGAAGTAGTTTATTTCTCAGGTAATCGTACTGCTAATACATCACATTTAGCATGATGTAGAACGGTATTTGCTGTTGAGCCTAGTAGTAGCTTGATACCATGGCGGCCATGTGAGCCAACAATAATAAGATCAATATTATTTTCATTGGCTAAACGGACGATGTCATAACCGGGGCTACCAAGTTCTAACCATTGGTTGTCATCAGGTATATCTTGAGTTTTTGCCAAAGCCGATAATTGTTGTTTCCCCGATTTTTGAAGTGCTTCTCGCATATCCATATCGATGCTAATCATTGGTTCATAGGCAAAGTCGGCAATAGGAAAGTCTTCAATAATGTGACAGATGCTAAGTTTGGCTTGATTTCGTTCTGCCAACTCTTTGGCACGCAGCATGACGACATCATTGTATTCAGAAAAATCGGCAGCAATTAAAATATGTTGATAATTAGCCATAATGAACCTCCTGATAAGGTTAAAGAAGGTGGCGAAGTGCCACCCTCTCTAATTAAAGATTTAGTTATTTTTCGCTTTCTAAGAATCGCTCTGCATCAAGGGCCGCCATACAACCTGCACCAGCAGAAGTAATTGCTTGGCGATATATTTGATCTGATACATCACCGGCTGAGAATACGCCTGGAACACTAGTCTGCGTGCCTTCATTTTGAGTGATATAGCCATGCACCATATCTAATTGACCTGCAAAAATATCAGTGTTTGGTTTATGGCCGATAGCAATAAAGACACCTTGTACATCGACTTCAGATGTTGAATCATCAAGTGTGTTTTTCACGCGTAAACCTGTTACACCGGCATCGTCACCTAAAACTTCATCGAGCTCAGTGTGCCACAAGATATCAACATTGCCTTCTTCAGCTTTCTTAAGAAGTTGAGCACTTAGAATTTTTTCAGAGCGGAATTTATCACGGCGGTGAATGACGGTTACTTTAGACGCTATATTAGATAGGTATAAGGCTTCTTCAACCGCTGTGTTACCGCCACCAACTACTGCAACAGGTTGGTTTTTATAGAAGAAACCATCACAGGTTGCACATGCTGAAACCCCACGACCTTTAAATGCTTCTTCTGATTCCATGCCTAAGTATTGTGCTGAAGCACCTGTCGCTATAATTAAAGCATCAGCGGTATATTCGCCAGCATCACCTGTTAATTTAAAAGGACGTTGGCTTAAGTCTGTTGTATGGATATGATCGAAGATGATGTCAGTACCAAAACGTTCTGCATGACGCTGCATACGTTCCATTAACTCAGGGCCTTGGACACCTTGATCATCACCTGGCCAGTTATCAACATCAGTAGTGGTTGTTAATTGACCACCTTGCTCGATTCCAGTAATTAATACTGGATCAAGTGCTGCACGGGCTGCATAAACAGCTGCTGTATAGCCTGCCGGGCCAGATCCTAAAATAAGTAAACGACAATGTTTGCTTTCAGCCATGTGGGTAGATCTCCATAATTATTTAAATTAGTCTAAGAGTACTCATTGGTGTTGAGTTCGTAAAGTATATTAGTTGAATAGCTGTGTTAAAATCAGTCGATAATTTGTTAGCATTACTGGAAATATTACTTTGGCACAAGCGACACGAGTTAAAGATGATAATAAACAACACGCTAATTCCGGCGCAATTAGCTTTCGTTTGCGAGAGGCAGCGCTAATTTTATCATTAGCGCTAGCGACCTATTTACTATTATCTTTATCGAGCTATAACCCTACCGATCCTGCTTGGACAACGACGGGAACAAATGATGTGATCGCTAACAGTGGCGGTATTGTTGGAGCGTGGTTATCGGATACTTTATTGTTTGTGCTTGGTGTTCCCGCTTATTTATCACCGCTAATGTTGGCATTTAGTGGTTGGCTATTATTTAGTTGGGGAAGACGGGCTGATTCTGAAGGCGCTTTACATTTCTGGGTAATAAAAGCCGTTGGTTTGATCATGGCCTTATTGTCAGCGAGTGGCTTATCAACACTCAGTTTAGCTAAGTTCATCGGTTTTTTACCGGAGGGGGCTGGTGGTGTATTAGGTCAAGTTGTTGGGCTTGGCTTTGAATCTATATTTGGCTCTTCAGGCACAACATTATTGCTATTAGCCATACTACTGACTGGAATTACGCTTTTTACAGGCTTGTCGTGGTTAATGATTATTGATCGTTTGGGTTCGGCAGCGATGACTGTAGCAACGGTGATTTCTCGCTGGATCCGCGAATTTAAACATGATTTATTAGCCAAGCGAACTAAACACCAACGCGAAGCGACTTTCCGCGAGCAAAATGAGAAAATACAGAAACAGAATAGAGTACGAGTGGAGCCGACTATTCAGGTTGCAGAAACAAGTAAGCGAGAAGAAAAAGAGCGTCAGGTGCCACTTTTTGAAACACCTGAAACAGATAGCATGCCTACACTAGCTTTATTAGATATGCCTGGCCCGAGTAAGGGAGGTTATAGTGAGGAGGTACTGCAAGCACTTTCACGCCAAGTTGAATTAAAATTAAAAGATTTTGGCGTTGAAGTTCAAGTGGTTGAAGTTCAGCCTGGGCCTGTTGTTACTCGTTTTGAACTACAGCCAGCTGCTGGAATTAAAGTGAGCCGAATTTCTGGTTTAGCAAAAGACTTAGCTCGAGCCTTGTCTGTCACTAGTGTGCGAGTTGTTGAAGTTATTCCAGGCAAGCCATTAGTTGGGATTGAGATCCCAAATGAGCATCGCGATATTGTTCGATTACGTGAAATTTTAGGCTCCTCTGAATATGAAAATAGTAAAGCACCGTTAATGATGGCATTGGGTAAGGACATTGCTGGCCGCCCTGTATCGGTCAATTTAGAAAAAATGCCCCATTTACTCGTTGCTGGTACGACAGGATCGGGTAAATCTGTTGCTGTGAATGCAATGATTTTGAGTTTGCTCTATAAATCAACACCTGAACAAGTTCGAATGATTATGGTTGACCCTAAAATGTTGGAATTATCAATTTACGAAGATATTCCTCATTTATTAACCCCTGTTGTTACTGATATGAAAGAAGCCGCCAACGCACTTCGCTGGTGTGTGGCTGAAATGGAAAGACGTTATCCCCTTATGGCGGCGATGGGTGTGCGTAATATCGCTGGTTTTAATAAAAAGGTTCAAGATGCGATTGATCGTGGCGAACCCATTGTTGATCCAACCGTTGACCTAGTGGATGGTGAGCCACCAGAAACCTTAGTACCATTGCCATTTATCGTGGTCATTATTGATGAGCTAGCCGATATGATGATGGTGGTTGGTAAGCAAGTTGAAGAGCTTATCGCTCGCTTGGCTCAAAAAGCGCGGGCATCTGGAATCCACCTCATTCTCGCTACGCAACGACCATCAGTTGATGTTATTACCGGCTTGATTAAAGCTAATATACCAACAAGAATGTCATTCCAAGTATCGTCACGAATTGATTCTCGAACAATCTTAGATCAAATGGGTGCCGAGCAATTATTGGGGCAGGGTGACATGCTTTATCTAGCACCGGGCACAGGTATTCCTGAACGTGTACATGGTGCCTTTGTAGATGATCATGAAGTGCATGAAGTAGTTAATTTTTTGAAGAAAAATGCTGCACCGAACTACTTAGAAGAAATAACTCAAGAGCTACCAAGTGAAGATGGTAGTGAAGGCGTTGGAATCGCTGATGCAAGTGATGGCGAAAAAGATGCTTTGTATGACCAAGCAGTGCAGATTGTTACAGAAAGTCAGCGAGCATCAGTGTCTGGTGTACAGCGTCGATTAAAGGTTGGTTATAATCGCGCAGCAAGAATTGTTGAAGCGATGGAAGCTGCAGGCATTGTATCGGGCATGCAAAGCAATGGTAGCCGTGAAGTATTAGCACCACCACCACGAGATGATTAATTCGTTCATACTTGTGAAGCAAAGTAAGTCTTGTGAAACATTTCCCTACATAATGAGTCAAAGCCTAACCCTGAGTTAAACATACTCAATGGAAAACTGGAACCTTGTATGAAACTTAAATCACTATTAACTCGAACCTTGGCTATTATGCTGATAAGCCTATCATTGCCTAGTATGGCTGTTACTTCTGCCACAGAACGGCTCAATACCTTTGTAAAAACAGTGACGACCTTCCAAGCAAAGTTCACTCAAACAGTGCTTGATTCGCGAGGACAAGTTATGGAAAAAGCAGAAGGCTTATTTATCCTTGAAAGACCAGGCAAGTTTCGTTGGAATTATAAGCAACCTTATCCACAGGTGATTGTGGCAGACGGGAAAAATATTTGGTTTTATGATGTCGACTTAGAACAAGTCTCAGTAACGCCCCAACAAGAAGCCCTAGCTGATACGCCGGCAACATTATTGTCTGGAGATAGCTTACCTGAAGATAAGTACTTACTTAACGAGCTACCATCTGAAGATGGGCTTGCTTGGGTGGAGTTGACACCAAAGGATACAGAGTCCAACTTTCAAACAGTAACACTTGCATTTGATCAGCAGAGTTTGAGGCAGATGATTATGAAAGATAGTTTTGATCAACAAACACGTCTCGTTTTTACACAAACTGTTGAAAACCCAATCATGCCACCAGATATGTTCGTGTTTATCGCGCCAGATGGTGTTGATGTCGTGGGTGATATTGCTCAGTGAGCTTGTTTGACAATATTGATGATTTAGCAGGAAGACCTCTAGCTGATCGAATGCGGCCAACATCCTTAGATGATTATATTGGTCAAAAGCATTTATTAGCGGAAGGAAAACCATTGCGACAAGCCATTTCATCTGGTCATCCGCACTCAATGATTTTCTGGGGACCACCTGGTACTGGTAAAACAACGCTAGGGAAATTGATCGCAGGCTATTGTGATATGGAGTTCATTACAATCTCCGCCGTATTAGCTGGTGTAAAAGAGGTCCGCGCTGCCGTGGCTAGAGCGCAACAACTGCAGAAAGAACAAAGTCGTCGTACTATGTTATTTGTCGATGAGGTTCATCGTTTTAATAAGTCACAGCAAGATGCATTTTTACCGTTTGTAGAAGATGGCACCTTTACCTTTATTGGTGCAACGACCGAAAACCCATCCTTTGAACTTAATAATGCCTTATTATCTCGAGCCCGAGTATATGTCTTGCAGTCACTAGGAAGTAAGGACTTACGCCAAATAGTTGATCGTGCCATGAATGATGCTAAATTTGGCCTTGCAGAGCGTGGTATTGAATTAGCAGAAAACTTACGTGATGATTTGTCTGAAGCAGTTGATGGTGATGGTCGTAGAGTTTTAAATCTATTAGAAATAGCGATCGACTTGGCTGATAGTAAAGGTCAAAAGGCTATTGAAGCGACTGATTTAGCAGAGGTGCTATCTGGAACGCTACGTCGTTTTGATAAAGGTGGCGAAGCTTTTTACGATCAAATATCAGCATTACATAAAGCCGTACGTGGTTCGGCACCCGATGCGGCATTATATTGGTTATGCCGAATGCTTGATGGGGGCTGTGACCCTGTGTATTTGATGCGACGTATTGTCAGAATGGCTTCAGAAGATATTGGCAATGCGGATCCTCGAGGTTTACGAATTGCACTCGATGCATGGGAAAGCTATGAGAAATTAGGTAAAGCAGAGGGAGAGCTAGGTATTGCTCAAGCTGTGCTTTATTTAGCCTCCGCACCTAAGAGTAATGCTGTTTATATGGCGTTTAATGCAGCAATGGCTGAAGTACGTAGTCAAGGTTCAGCAGAAGTACCTATTCATTTACGCAATGCACCGACCAAATTAATGAAAGAACTGGGGTATAAGAAAGGCTATCGTTATGCTCATGATGAGCCAGACGCCTATGCTGCTGGTGAAAATTACTTTCCGGATGCAATGGGGCAGCGACAATATTATAAGCCGGTGAACCGAGGCTTAGAGATTAAAATAGCTGAAAAATTACAACGTCTCAAGGCATTAGATCAGCAAGCTAAGTAAACGTCGTTTAACTAAATTACATATACGTCGTAGCGGGTGTTTTTGCTTTCAATCGTGGTGGATGGTTTTTGTCCGCCTACAAAGTCTGCTAACTTTGGCCGTTTAACAACAACTCTTTTTTTTGCTCTCTGCTTAGCAATACTAAGTAAGTCTTTACTATCTGTGTCTGGGCCTGCTAATTGGTGAAGCAGTCGCATATCTTTTTTGACAAGGGCTGACTTCTCTCTACTTGGATACATCGGATCCATATAGATAACATCAGGATAAGCCGGTTCTTTGAGTTGGGTTAATAGCTCAATAGTATCTTGATTAGTAAATGACATACGAGCAATAACATCACTGAGATCAGAGTTTTCACTAGCTCTGTTGATAGCATCATTAAGCAATGTGGCAATGAAAGGATTACGCTCTATTAAATGTACGCTACAACCTAGATTTGCGAGTACAAATGCATCGCGACCAAAGCCTGCAGTAGCATCGATAACGGATGGTGAAGCGCCTTTTTTGAGCCCAATTGCTTTAGCCAGGGGCTGGCCTCGACCACCTCCGAATTGTCGACGGTGAGCATTTTTACCTATTGTAAAGTCAATAAATATTGGGTTACCAAGATCGGGCGTTCGAATTTCAATATGTTCAGAAGTGATAACTAGTTGAAGCTGATCGTCAATTAAAGCAGCAAAGCTAATATTTAGCTTATCGGCTAGTACACGTGCAACTTCTTCATGCTCTGCTGATGTTGCGCTAATAGATATCACATGGGTCATTATTTAATAAAGCGACCAAAAGCACGGCTACCTTTACCTGTTTTGATGGTTTTTTCGACTTGGAATGTATCGGTGTTAATGACTGAGACAGTGCCGTCGCCCCAATTCGAAACATAGACAAATTGACCGTCAGAGGTGATATCAACGCCTTCAGGTGAGTCTCCAACATCAATGGTATGGAGTATTGATGGGTTTTTAGTATCAATTACTGATAGCGTACTATCATCTTGATTAGTCACAAACACATGGCTACCATCAGGGCTAACAACGGCACAATAGGGCCATGCTCCAACGTTGATTGTTGCAGTAACTTTGGCTTGTTTTGTATCAATTACACTGATATCACTAGAACGTACATTGACACTGTAGAGAGAGCCGCCATCAGGCGATAAAGCTAAGCCAAATGGCGCTGTACCAACAGAAATAGTGTTAAGTATCTTATATGTGTTTGTATCTATGGTCATAACGGTATTATCGTCACGGTTAGCCACATAGAGGCGATTATTTTGTTCATCTACAACCATTCCTGCAGGCGATTTTCCAACAATGAACGTGGCAACTATTTTTGTGCTAACGCTATTAATGACACTTATCTTATGTAGATACCAATCAGCAATATAAATCAGCGAACCATCATTATTTGTGGCAATGCCTACTGGGCCGCCACCAACGGGAATATGAGAGATGACTTGCATTGTTGTGGTATCAATAACCGTAATGTCTTGGCCTTCCGAATTACTAATAAATGCTTTATTGCCACTTGAATTGAGGGCAATACCTACAGGTCGGTTGCCGACAGGAATTGTTTTAATAACGAGCTGAGTGCTGGTATCAATAATGCTCAGGTCATCACTCAGTTGGTTAGTGATGTAAGCATAGGGAGGATGTTTAGTTTGGCAGGCGGTGATTGATAAACTTAAAGCAAGAAAAAAGGCGATCTTGTAAAAGACCGCCTTATTAAATGTTAAGCAAAGCTGCTTTGACATTTATTTTTCCATGATCACTTTTAAGTTTTCTAAGCCTGCTGTAATAACACCTTTAATTGTGTTGTAAGCATCTTTATCGCTTTGACCTTCAGGAACTGGAGGATTATCCATAAATGAACGGTAGAACTTTGATTTCCACTGTACTTCACTGCCGCCATCAACCGCTTTCACAGTCATCCATGATTTGTAAGTTGAAACAGGTAGGGTGAAGTAAGGTGTATCTTTACTGTTGAATGTAATTGTTTTAACAACTGACATATCAGTGATTTTATAAGTTAGCATCATCTTTTCATCATCTGATTTAAGTAATTCTTCAGTGATAGTTGGGCTGCCGTCTGATGCTAATGTTAAAACGCGTGTCTTATCATCCTTCATTTCAACGTTTGCTACTGCTGGATGCCATTTATCTAAGCTACCAAAATCTTTTACCATTGCCCATACTTTTTCAGGAGTTGCATTAATAGTGATAGTTTCTTTAACTTGTTGGCGACTTGGGCCATGAGCCATTGATATCATTGGAACTGCGATTAAAGCTGCAGCAATAAAATGTAAAAATTTCTTCATATATCTCTCCGTAATAATTCGGTGTGTTTTTGTAAAGAACCTACAGGCATTAAGAGTCTTTATGACCGCCAGAAGTTCCCACAACCAGAAACTGGTGGCGCTACTTTAGCGTAGTAGCGATGAATTTTCCATAAGCAGATTTGACATAATCAGCCATATTACTGAAAATTAACGTCCTTTTTAGTTTGAAATTTATTTGTTGGAGCAATATGTGCCGCTGATCAAAATCAGGGATTTGCACTTCTATCGTGGTAATAGAGCCATTTTTGAAGGGGTGAACATTGATATTTACCAAGGAAAGATAACCGCAATCATGGGCCCAAGTGGTACCGGGAAGACAACTTTGTTGCGCCTTATTGGCGGACAATTGCGCCCAGACCGCGGAACTATCGAAGTTGATGGGCAGAATGTACATAAATTATCTCACTCTGATTTATATGCTTTACGTAAACGGATGGGCATGCTTTTCCAAAGTGGTGCCTTGCTAACAGATCTGACGGTATTTGATAATGTTGCCTTTCCTTTACGCGAACACACAAAATTACCAGAATCAATGATTCATGATCTTGTATTAATGAAGCTTCAATCAGTAGGTTTGCGAAATGCACGAGATTTAATGCCTTCTGAATTATCTGGAGGTATGGCACGACGTGTTGCTTTAGCGCGAGCTGTGACACTAGACCCAATGATGATTATGTACGATGAACCATTCACTGGTCAGGATCCTATCTCAATGGGAACATTGGTTAATTTGATTCACAGAATGAATGATGCCATGGATTTGACCAGTGTTATTGTTTCACATGATGTGGCAGAAACAGCTGAAATTGCAGACTATATATATTTATTATCTGCTGGTAAGGTCATAGAAAAAGGCTCGCCAGTTCAGCTTAAGCGCTCTTCTTCACAGTGGGTTCAACAATTTATGCAAGGCCTGCCAGATGGCCCCGTTCCATTCCATTACCCTGGTGACACATTAGAAGATGATTTATTTAGTCAGAAGGTGTCAACATGATTGATGCAATCCGTAGTCTTGGTCGATGGGGACTAAGCGTATTCGAACGACTTGGTCGAGGTCATTTGTTTTTATTCGATACGTTAAAAGGTGTTCCAGAGTTATTTCTACGATTTTCGCTAGTAACTCAACAGCTTTTTTCGGTAGGTGTCTTGTCTGTATTCTTAATTCTTATCTCAGGTTTATTTGTTGGTATGGTGTTAGGACTTCAAGGGTACAATACCCTAGTTGATTTCGGAGCAGAGGAATCTCTCGGCGTCATGGTTTCTTTATCACTAGTACGTGAGCTAGGGCCCGTTGTATGTGCTCTGTTATTTGCAGGTCGAGCAGGTTCCGCATTAACTGCTGAAATAGGTTTAATGAAAAGTACAGAACAGCTATCAGGCATGGAAATGATGGCTGTGGATCCAATGCGTCGAGTCATAGCACCTCGGTTTTTAGCAGGGTTCATATCGATGCCTTTACTAGCAGCTTTATTTAGTGCTGTAGGTATCTTTGGTGGGTTTTTAGTTGGGCATGGATTGTTAGGTGTAGATGACGGGGCTTTTTGGTCACAAATGCAAGTAAAAACAGACTGGTATGATGATGTGTTGAATGGTGTAATTAAAAGTATTGTGTTTGGCTTTGTTGTTACCTGGATCGCACTGTTTGAAGGTTATGATGCTACCCCTACATCTGAAGGGGTTGGACGAGCAACGACACGCACAGTAGTGCATTCGGCGTTTGCTATTTTAGGGTTAGATTTTATGCTAACCGCGCTGATGTTTGGAGAAGAATAAATAATGCAAAATAAAAGTACAGAAATTACTGTTGGGATGTTTGTTGCTGCGGGTATAGCAGCTATATTCGTATTGGCTTTGAAAGTAAGTAACCTTGCTGAATTTAATGATGAAGTCGGTTATAAAGTCGTTGCTGAATTTGAAAATATTGGCGGACTTAAAGTGCGATCAGCAGTTACTATGGCGGGTGTTCGTGTTGGACGAGTAGAATCGATTATTCTTAATGCTGAAACATATAATGCTGATGTAACCATTAATTTATATGGCAATTACGATATGATTCCGGTAGATACTGCAGCAAGCATTTATACTGCGGGTTTATTAGGCGAACAATATATCGGCCTAGAAGCGGGTGCAGAAGATGAATTTTTGCAAGATGGCGATGTCATAGATTTAACACAGCCCGCATTAGTCTTAGAGCAGGTCATAGGAAAATTCTTGTTTAGTAAAGCGGAAGGCGATGATTAATGAAAGTTAATAATATAATGTCACGGCTATTTATAGTGTTATCACTACTCGCTTCATTTTTATTGTTTTCAGCAACAGTGAAGGCTGATAATAGTTCTGAACCACAGACCTTAGTACAAGGTTCGACAGAAAAGATGTTGATCGCATTAAAAGAAAACGAGGAAAAATTAGCTGAAGATCCAGATGCTATTTTTGAGCTAGTAGAAAATATCTTAATGCCTAATTTTGATTTTGATAAGATGGCAAAACTGGCTTTAGGAAAAAATTGGCGTAAGGCAACGGCAGATCAAAAGCAACGATTTACTGAGGAGTTCCGTTTATTATTAGTTCGAACTTATTCAACGGCCATGTTGGAATATACCAATGAAGAAATTCGTTTTTTACCTTTTAAAGGTGATTTAGAGAAGAAAAAAGTTAAAGTTAAAATGGAAATCATTCAACCCGGCGGACCTTCCATTCCAATGGCTTTATCTATGTATCTTAATAAAGATACTGGCTGGAAAGCATATGATGTAAAAATAGATGGTATTAGTTTAGTTACTAACTATCGTTCAACGTTTTCTAGCCAAATTCGTAATGATGGCATGGACAAATTAATTGAAAGTTTAGCCAGCCGTAATGAAAAAGTGAAGGCATGAACGATTCATACTCAATAGTACTTGATGCAGAAACGAATATTATCAAGATGACAGGAGAATTAACCTTCTCAACAGTAGGCGCTGCTTTAACTGAAACGGAAGAGTTATTTACTTCTATTACTGATCTGGACATAGATTTGGCGGATGTCTCACGCAGTGATAGTGCTGGATTGGCATTGCTGATTCACTGGGTTAGAACAGCAAAGACGAATAATAAAAAAATTGTATTCCATAATATTCCATCACAAATGCTATCTATTGCTGATGCGAGTGGTTTGGATAAACTTCTTCCTGTTCAATAACTAGAAAATTAAAATGAATGCATTAAAAATAAAAGAATTAATTGAAGCCGGCTTGCCAGATGCTGCTGTTCAAGTGCTTGGCGATGATGGTCAACACTTTGATGCAATTGTGGAGAGTCCTTCATTTAAGGGGAAAACACTCATCTCTCAGCATAAAATGGTATATGCCACATTGGGTGATAGCTTCGAAGGTGCTTTACACGCACTATCATTAAAGACTTCTGCGCCACGATAACTCGATTGCGCATTTAAACTTGAGACTGCATGGATAAATTACTGATCACTGGTGGCGAGCCACTTGATGGTGAAATTCGTATTTCAGGCGCTAAAAATGCTGCCTTACCTATTTTAATGGGCGCTTTACTTGCGTCAGAGCCGGTACGCATTGGTAACGTACCTCATCTTCACGACATTACAACTACCTTAGAACTTTTAGGGCGGATGGGCGTAACGTTAACAGTTGATGAAAAATCAGGTGTGGTTATTGATGCCACAACCTTGACTGATACAGAAGCACCTTATGATCTGTCTCTTATACACATCTCCGAGCCCACGAGACTAGGCATGATC
>CAJXPP010000014.1 GCA_913058195.1 uncultured Gammaproteobacteria bacterium
TACGAGATCATGCCTAGTCTCGTGGGCTCGGAGATGTGTATAAGAGACAGATCAGCCACTGCATCTTCTAAAACACGTGTTAGTCTCGGTGTTGGAATTTGAGCCATTGCAGATTCGTAGGCTTGTTTGACAGATTTAAAGACTAAACCTACACCACTGCCATGCAATGCTGAGATGAAATGAGTATTAGCAAAATTCAAAAATGGTAATCGTCGTTCAATATTGGTTGAAACCCATTCTCGCTCAGACTTGTCTAGACCATCCCATTTATTGACGGCAATAACCACTGCACGACCACTCTGAATGATGAGGCCTGCTAAGTGAAGATCTTGTTCAACGATACCTTCATGCGCATCCAACACCAGTAACACAACATTGGCATCTTCTAAAGCTTGTAATGTTTTTACAATACTAAATTTTTCTAGCATTTCTGAAACTTTTGAACGACGTCGTACTCCCGCTGTATCAATCAGTGTATATTCTGTTCCATCTTTTTCAAAGGGTATATGAATACTGTCCCGTGTTGTTCCAGGCTCATCAAAAGCAACCACACGTTCTTCACCCATAATCCGGTTTATCAATGTCGACTTACCAACATTAGGTCGACCTAATACTGCTAAACGAATACCTTTGTCGTCATCACGTTCCTCAGGATTTTCCTCTGAAATAATAACGCTAGGAATTTCGTCTTTAAGTGTAGTTACTAAGTTCGCAATGCCTCTACCTTGAGATGCGGAGATTACTTGGGGCTCTCCAAGACCAAGAGCATAAAACTCGGCAGCGATCATTTCTTTTAATTCACCTTCTGATTTATTTACTATCAGAATGGTTGGCTTACCGATAGCTCTTAGCTGCTGAGCTATAATTTGATCATCTGCTACAAGACCCGCACGTCCATCAACTAAAAAGAAAACAATATCGGCTTCTTCAATGGCTAAGTCAGCCTGCTTTCGCATCAGGTCAGACATATCGTCATTCCGACTTACTAAGCCACCTGTATCAATAACAATGAAATTAGCCCCTTCTGTAGTAACATCACCATAAATTCTATCGCGTGTTAATCCAGAAAAGTCAGCAACTAGTGCATCGCGACTTCTTGTTAAACGGTTAAATAATGTCGATTTACCGACATTTGGACGGCCAACTAAGGCAACAACAGGTTTCATATTAATTTATCCGGAATGCAGTTAAAGTACCATCAGATGCAGTCACGAATACTAAATCATCTTTTACTACGGGTTTACTACGAATTGCTTCATCAGCAATCCTCTTTCGTGCTACGAATCGTCCATCTTCACGGGAAATCCAATGAACATAACCATCAAAGTCACCAACAACAACGCTATTACCAACAATAACGGGGGCTGTTATTTTTCTTCTTAATAATTGAGTTTGTCGCCATAGCGCATCACCAGTGCCATCTTGTAAAGACCACACATAATCGCTGTCATCACTCACATAAACGCTATAACCAGCATCAACATCAAGTCCAGATCGAGAGGATAATTCTCTGTGCCAGAGCACCCTTCCTGAATCGAGTGATATGGCTGCCAATCGGCCGTTAAATGCAACTACATACACAATATCATCCACAATAACTGGTGCTGAATCGATATCTACTAGACGATCAAGTTCTGTACGACCTCTTGGAACTGCAACGCTTGTTTCCCAAATAACAACACCATCAGCTAGTGATAATGCGACAAGCTTACCATTGGCATAACCAGAGATAACTGTTTCACCAGTGATAACAGCCTCACTTGCACCACGTAAGCTTAATAATGGTACTGCACGCTGATAACTCCAAAGTTGAGTCCCATCTTCAACTGACAAACCGCTTAAGCGACCATCTGCTGTTCTCGCAACTACGACACCATGAGCAGATTTTGCTCGTGACAGCACTTCACTTGTGAGTTGCTTTGTCCATTTAACGCTACCATTCAATTCATCCAGCGCAATAATCTGCCCCTCTCGAGTACCAATAAGAATAAGTCCATTACCGCCCCCAGCACCAGTAGTGACAGACACATCTAAATCGACCGACCATAGTTTCTTACCTGACATGGCTACATAACTGGACACATCACCTTCATAACCTACCGTAATGACTGTATCACCCTGAATCCATGCACCTAATTGGCTATAGTCATCATCAGTACCACTGCCGGTATCGGTAGACCAAACAGTAGTTGGCTCAAACTCAGGTGAAAACTCTACTAATTCTGATGGTAGCGCTACGTACGTATCTTCTTCAAACCATGATAAGCCACAAGCTGTAAGCAAGGCACTAGCAAATAGAATAAAACTGATTCTAACTAGATTAACCATTTTTTGAGACCGCCACATCATCAAGCTTAATTTGAAGTATTTGTTGGCGCGGTTCGCCCTGATTTATTTTAGATAGCGATTTTTGATAAGCCTCTCTCGCTTGTTCAGGTTTTGACAGAGCAATATAGATATCTCCCTGCAATTCTGACCATAAAGATGAAAATGCAATAGATGTCGAAGCTTTGGTTAAGCTTAAAGCTTCATCAAGTTTATTTTCTAAAAGAAGTACTTGCGCAAGTCTTAAGCTTGCTAATTCTTTATGTGTTGATAGCTTGGCATGATTAATTACCCAATTCAAATATGTTTGAGCAGATGCGTTGTCATTATTCTTAACTGATTTTGAAGCCATATCAAATGATGAGAATACGGCATATGGGCTGTCAGAAAACTCAGCAAATAAGCTTTCTACTGCTAGCTCAGCTGTTGCATAGTCTTCATTATCTAAGGCGTAAGATACTTGCTGATATACCTGCGATGCTTTTTGAGACTGGGTATTTTGATGCTCAAGCCAATAACGGCCAGAGAAAATAGCCAATGTAGCGACGACGCAAGCTACAACAACTGAGCGACCATTGTCACGCCACCATTGTTTTATTTCTTCGCCTTTTTCATCATCCGATGCATAAATATCCATCTTATGTTTTTCCTCAAATTCATACTATATAATAAAGGAGTAATTATACGTTGATCTAGCAATAATGTGGATAACTCATCTTAATCTAGTACATGCACCATTATTGAGCGTAAATACCACTATCGCACCATAATAGCTCGCAAAAGTTACTTCATGGATCCTTATCTGATACTATCTCTCTGATTTATAACATCAATCCTATAATGGTGCGAGTATTGCACCGTTATAGGATTGATGTGTTAATAACTATGAGGATTGAACAACGTGCAAAACTCGACTGATGTGCTATTTATATTGCTAGGTGCCATTATGGTGCTCGCGATGCATGCTGGCTTCGCCTTTTTAGAAGTAGGTACCGTTAGGAAAAAGAACCAAGTTAACGCCCTCGTAAAAATAATCATGGACTTTGCAGTATCAAGTATTGCCTACTTTTTTATAGGCTATAGTATTGCGTATGGCATCAACTTTTTTCAAGCTGCACCAGCCTTAATTGAATACAATGGTTATGCTCTGGTGAAGTTCTTTTTCCTTCTTACGTTTGCTGCTGCAATTCCTGCCATTGTATCTGGTGGCATAGCTGAACGAGCTCGGTTTAACCCTCAACTTATCGCCACATTTTTTATCGCAGGCTTTATTTATCCTTTATTTGAAGGCATTAGCTGGAATGGCCTGTTCGGTTTTCAACAGTGGTTGGAAAACTCTTTTGGTGCTGGCTTTCATGACTTTGCAGGTTCAGTTGTCGTACATGGTGTCGGAGGTTGGATAGCATTAGCAGCTGTATTACATCTTGGACCACGTCATGGCCGTTACGGCAAACAAGGCCAAGTATTTGCCCATCCGCCATCTAACATCCCATTTCTAGCTCTTGGAGCATGGATTTTAACCGTCGGTTGGTTTGGATTTAATGTTATGTCGGCTCAAGAAATAGAAGGTATTAGTGGCTTAGTAGCTATTAACTCATTAATGGCCATGGTTGGTGGTACTCTTGTCGCCTGCCTAGTTGGCCGGAACGATCCAGGTTTCGTACATAACGGACCACTAGCCGGCTTAGTAGCCATTTGTGCTGGGTCCGACATCATGCACCCTCTTGGTGCACTAGTAACAGGCGGTATCGCGGGCGGCTTATTTGTGTATATGTTCACCCTAACTCAAAACAAATGGAAAATCGATGATGTCCTAGGTGTATGGCCATTACACGGACTTTGTGGTGTATGGGGCGGTATAGCAGTAGGGATCTTTGGTCAGGCATTTCTTGGTGGATTAAATGGCCATGGTGATGTCAAAATAAGTTTAATATCACAGGTAATCGGTACCACATTGGGTATTACTATTGCTTTCACAGGAGGATTTATTGTGTATGGACTACTTAAGGTAGTAATGGGCTTAAGATTAAGCGAGGAAGAAGAGTATAACGGTGCTGATTTAAGTATCCATAAAATCAGCTCAACACCAGCGAACGACTAAGACTGATTCAAGTCCGGTAGTAGCATTGCACTACTACCGGATGATTCCACCTTCTTGTTGTACTAAAAATTCTAATAAGAATGTAATCTCTGAGTCCTCTTGAGACATAGTTTTAAGCTTATCAATGGCTTGTTCGATGCGAAGGCCTGAACGATAGATAATTTTATAGGCGCTCCGAATATTCTTCATTTGAGTTTCTGTAAAATCATGTCTACGCAAGCCTTCTACATTACAACCTATTGCTTTTGCCATATGTCCTGATACAAGCACATAAGGAGGCACATTACGTGAAATGACACTGCCCATAGCGCTGAAAGAATATGATCCCATAGCATTAAATTGACTTACTAGAGTAAAACCACCCAAAATGACAGAATCTTTGATTATGACGTGACCAGCAAGTGTTGCATTATTCGCAAGTGTATTATTGTTACCTATAATACAGTCATGAGCTATATGTACATAGGCCATAATCCAATTATCATTACCGATTTTCGTAATTCCACCGCCTTGAACAGTCCCCCTATTAATGGTGACATTTTCTCTAATAAGATTATTATCACCAATTTCTAAAATCGTCACCTCATCTACGTATTTTTTATCCTGAGGTGCTTCGCCAATTGAAGAAAATTGATAAATTTTATTATTACGACCAATCTTTGTTGGCCCCTGAATTACAACATGAGATTTAATATCACAGCCTGATGATATTTTAACATCAGCACCAATGATAGTATAAGGTCCGATCTGAACGTCGTCAGCTATAATAGACGATGGATCAATAAGAGCTGTACTGTGGATCATTTAGGCATATCTTGGTTTACACACATAATATCAGCACTCACAACAACTTCACCGTCAACACTAGCTTCACCACTAAACTTCCATAAATTGCGTTTATTTTTAACTAATTTAACTGTCAACTTCAATTGATCGCCTGGCTCGACAGGTTTTTTAAATCTAGCATTATCAATACCTGCCAAATAATAGAGTGCGTTATCTGATCGAACATCGTCAGCTGTTTTAAATGCTAATAAGCCTGTTGCTTGCGCTAGTGCCTCTAAAATAAGTACGCCTGGCATAATAACCCGTTGTGGAAAATGACCGGTAAATTGTGGCTCATTAAATGTAATATTTTTTATTCCAACAAGTGATTCACCGGGTGTAAATTCGATAACACGATCTATCAACAAAAAAGGATATCGGTGAGGTAGCAGTTGCTGTATCTCATGTATATCTATAGTATTCAATTCATATATCCTAAAAAATTAATATTCGTTCAGTACAATTATCGTAAAGATAAAGCGTATTAGCCTTGTTTATTTTGTATTTCTAATTGCTTGACTCGTTCAGTCAACTTGTCTAATTGACGATAGCGGATAACATTACGATGCCATGTAGCCGTTTGTTCGGCTGGAATCCCTGAAGAATATACACCAGATCGTGTTAATGACTTCGTTACCATTGTCATACCTGTTATCTGAACGCCATCAGCGATATCGAGATGACCACCAAGACCTGCGCCACCACCAATAGCACAGTTTTTTCCAATGCTAGTACTACCGGCTATGCCGACACAACCAGCAATGACGGTATTATCCCCAATAGTGACATTGTGACCAATTTGTATCTGATTATCTAATTTAACCCCATTACCGATGAGTGTGTCATCAATAGCACCACGGTCAATAGTCGTATTGGCACCAATTTCTACATCATCACCGATTCTAACACTTCCAAGCTGGGGAACCTTAATCCACTTACCATGATCATTGGCAATGCCAAACCCATCAGCACCAATTACAACACCAGGATGAATTAAAACCCTCTGACCAACTTGAGTATCTTTGCAAAGTGTTACATTTGCGACTAATCGTGAACCTTCATCAATTTTTACATTATCTAATAAAATGCAGCCAGGGCCGATAATGACATCTTTTTCCAAGATAACTCCTGCGCCAATCACTGATTGAGCACCAATTGAAACACTTGGCTCTATAGTGCAATTATCATCAATAAAGGCAGTAGGATTAACCCCGATATTATTTTCTTTTATAGGATTAAGTAGTGCCGCTGCTTTTGCGTAGGCAATATAAGGGTCATCTACAACTATTGCATTATTTGGAACACTATCAACCATCTTAGCGCTGACAATAACCACACCAGCATTAGTATTTGCTAAGTACTTGGTATATTTAGTATTTGATAAGAAGCTAATTTGATTTTCTTGGCCTGATTGTAAGGTTGCGACGCTAGAGACAGTGTACTCACTATCCCCCACTACATCGCCACCAATATGCTGTGCAATCTCAGCTAAGGTCAACATTATAAAATTCTTACTTAGCTTTTGACTTCAATAGTTCTAACACTTTTGGAGTCATGTCAGCACGTTCACTCGCGTAAATAACACCTTGATATACAACTAGGTCATACTTTTCTTTTTTAGCTAAGCTCACAATTGTTTCAGCAATTTCTTTTTCTAATTTACGCAATTCTTCATTACGACGAATAGATAAATCTTCGCTATATTCATCTTGTAAACGCTTTAGTTCACGTTGCTCACTTAAAATATCACGCTCTTTCTTTTTACGTTCATCTGCACCTAATATTGCACCGTCTTTTGCCAAGCGCTCTTGTTTTGATCGTAGATTTTTAATCTTCTTTTCCAACGATTTACTTCTACTAGAAAACTCTTTTTCAAGACGCGCTAAGGCTTTTTCTTTTTGTGGTGATTTATCCAATACCTGACCTGCATTAACAACACCTATTTTCATTTCTGCTGCTTGTACTGCCATGCCACTTAGGGTCAAAACTGTAGCTAATAGTAAGCCTGTAATAGTTACTCTTTTCACACTAATCTCCAGATGTGTTAATTAAAATGTTGAACCCAATGAGAACTGGAAGCTTTCCGTTTCATCATCTTCTTGTTCGTTAAATGGTTTAGCTAAACTAGCAGACACGGCACCAAATGGTGAAATCCAAATTGCTGAAAGACCAGCTGAATAACGCAATAAGTCCGTTTCAAAATCTTCGTTGTCTGCATAGACATTACCAACATCTGTGAATGCACTTAAGCGTACAGATTTAAGTATTTTTTTAAAAAATGGTAAGGGGAAGATAATCTCAGCTCCAGCTGATATTAGCAGGTTACCACCAAGCGCATCGCCAGTCGTAGTGTCCTTAGCGCCTAATGTATTAGCTTGGTAACCTCGTACATTTTTTATACCACCAGCATAAAAATTCTCAAAGAATGGATATTCGTCAGTATCCCCATATGCTTCACCATAACCAAAATTACCCTTCATAGCGAATGTCAGTGATTCAGTTAATGGTGTAAACCAATTTGCTCTATATCTTAGCTTATAATATTGAAGCGAGCCTATCGGTGTTGCCAGTTCTAAAGTTACACTTTGGGATGAGCCCCTTGAAGGAAGTACAGCATTATTACGTGAATCACTAGACCAGCCGAATGTCAGTGGTAAAGTCTGGAAATTATCTCCTTCTCTCGCGATGAAATCCACGTGTTGCTGCGCTGCACCAGTACCTAAGTTAATCGTAGTATCTTTATAACCTATGCCTAGCCGAACCCTATTATTTTCTGAGATAGGAATACCAAAATTAACATCCCCTCCAAATTGATCCGTTGTGAAGTTTGAAAGATTAGCTTCACCAGCATCTGATTTACGATAAAAGGCATTAAAGCCTTGACTAATTCCATCAACAGTTACGAAGGGATTAGTATAACCAAAACTATATACTGTATTAGTACTGCTATTATTGAAGCCAAAGTTAATATGTTTGCCACTACCTAAGAAGTTTCTTTGCGTCACATTAGTATTGAATATTAACCCATCAGCTTGAGAGAAGCCGAGACCTACGGAGAAGCTACCAGATGCCAATTCACTCACACCAAAGTCAAGATCAACTTGATCGATTGTTCCGGGCACCGGTACAGTTTCTACATTAACATCTTCAAAATAGCCTAAACGCTGTATACGAGCTCGAGACTGCTCTACATTAGTTGTTGATATCCATGATGATTCTTGCTGACGCATTTCGCGTCGTAGTACTTCATCACGTGTTTTACTATTACCTGAAATATTTATCCTTCGTACATACGCTCTGCGACCAGGATCTATAAAGAAGGTTAATGAAACTTGTTTATTTTCACGGTCAATATCAGGCACTGCATTAACATTGGCAAAAGCATAGCCATCATCACCTAAACGATTCGTCAATCGCTCAGTACTTTTAGTGATTTTTTTTCGTGAAAATAAGGCATCTTTCCTGAGTATAATGCGATCAAATAACTCTTCTTCAGGGACAATAATATCACCTGCTAAGCGGATTTCTTTAACACTATATTGATTTCCTTCTGAGATATTAACGGTAATAAACATTTGTTTCTTATCATCAGTAATAGCTACCTGTGTCGACTCAACGGTGAAATCTACATAGCCGCGGTCCAGATAAAATGAGCGTAATGTCTCTAAGTCAGCAGACAATTTTTGACGCGAGTATTGATTATCATTTGTTATAAATGACAACATACCGCCAGTGGTGGATTGAAATTCATCCTTTAACTCATCATCATCATATGAGGTGTTACCGACTATATTTACGTCACCAATTGTCGCAATAATACCTTCAGCCATCGTAATTCGGACAGCAACACGATTTCGAGATAATGGTGTCACTTCAGATTCAATATCTACACCGTATTTTCCGCGACTAAAATATTGACGCTGTAACTCCAGCTCTACGCGCTCAAGTATTGCCTGTTCAAACACCTGACCTTCAGAAAAACCAATTCCACTTAGTGACTTTAATAATTCGGCACTATCAAGATCTTTGTTGCCAACGAATTCAATGCTTGAAACAGCTGGACGTTCAATTACTTTAATAACTAAAACACCCTCTTGTTCTTCAACACCCACATCACTGAAATATTTAGACTTATATAATGTGCGAATAATGCTTTTTGCATCTTTATCGCTCATTTGATCACCGACTTTCACAGCTAAGAAGTTAAATACCGTTCCAGCTGAAATACGCTGCAATCCCTCAACACGAATGTCTTTTATTAAAAAACTCTCGGCAAGGACAGCACTGGATAATAGTAGTAATACTACGATACTAATTAATCTATTCATTAATTCTTCATCTATAGTCAGTCAATGTAAAAGGTAGTAGTTTACCTGTTATAAGCTCATTATCCAAACAGTCTTGTTAAGTCATTGAAAAAGGCTAAAAACATTAGTAGTACAAGCGAAACAATACCTATTTTTTGTAACTGCAATTGAACATTTTCAGACAAGGGTTTACCGCGTAACCATTCAATTAAATATAACGATAAATGGCCACCATCTAATACTGGTATAGGCATCAAATTTAGCAATCCCAAACTGATACTTATCATTGCTAAAAAACCCACAAATGAAATTAAGCCATTCTGTGCTGATGAGCCGGCATATTGTGCAATAGTAACCGGGCCACCTATGTTTTTGCTCGATACATTACCTAAAATCATACCAACAATACTTTTCAACGTTGCAGCTGAAAATGACCACGTTTGATAAATTGCTTTCTTTAGCCCACCAATGATGCCATAACGTTCTGTCGCTAAATATTGCTCATCAATAGCAGTTTTGCTGGCATCCACCATCGCACCGATTTTGCCTTGATTATCACTTGATACGCTTGGTGTAATGAGCAAGAGTTGTTTTTGTTGGTTTCGTTCAACAATAAAGCTTAATGCTTCGTTTGGGTTAGATTGAACTATTGTCACAACGTCCATCCAACTTGTTATAGCCTTATCATCAATTGATAACACTTCATCGCCAGCTTGTAGGCCTGCTAGTTTAGCCGCACCCTCTTCTGTCACGGATTCAATCACTGGTTTCATATTAATAAAATAAGGCTTTATACCTAATGATTTTAATAAAGACTGCTTAGGATCCTCAAAATCATATTTGCTGATATTCAGTATTAAGTTGCGGTTAACACCGTCTAGAGAAACTAATAATTCTACCTCACCACCGTCAATAGCTATACCTGATAATTCTCTTCGAACACTAGACCAAATAGGTGTTGCCTGTCCATTTACTGCTTTGATTTCATCCCCAGCCATCAACTGTGCTTGGTATCCAGCAGAATCTGTTTGAACCTCTGCAATAATAGGTTTCTGCCCTGGGATACCAATCATGTAAATAGCCCAATATGCCAAAACTGCAAACAGCAGATTTGCAATAGGACCTGCGGCAACAATAGCCGATCGCCTGCCTAGTGACTTTCTATTAAATGCTTGGTTTAGTTCATCTTTGCTAACATTTCCTTCACGTTCATCCAGCATTTTCACGTAGCCACCTAAAGGTATTGCAGACACGCTATATTCGGTACCATCTTTACCTATTCGAGACCATAAAGGTTTACCGAAGCCAACTGAGAACTTAAGTACTTTGACACCACAACGACGCGCAACCCAAAAATGGCCATATTCATGAACAACAATCAGAATTGCTAGTGTGATTAGTAAATAGAAAAGCGACAGCATCTTAGGCAGCTATCAACCGTTTTGCTAGTTCTCGCGCATGATGATCATCATCAAGGATCTGTTGCAATGTGTCACCAGCACTAGCAGGTAATTTTGTTAAAACTTCCTCAATAACCCTAGCAATGCCAGTAAATTTAAGTCGCTTCTTTAAGAATGCATCTACCGCTATTTCATTTGCTGCATTTAAGATAGCAGTGCTCGTTCCACCGATCTCTAGTGCCTGATAGGCCAGTGCTAAACATGGAAAGTGCTGATGATCCGCCTCAGAGAAATCGAGTCGACCAGCGGCTACTAGATCTAATGGCGCAACACCAGAATAAATTCTATCTGGCCATGCAAGTGCATTTGCTATCGGCGTTCTCATATCAGGATTACCCATCTGAGCTAATACTGAGCCATCAACATAATCAACCATAGAATGGATAATACTTTGCCTGTGAAGCACTACATCTATTTGATCACTTGTCATACCAAATAACCAATGTGCCTCTATTACCTCTAAACCCTTGTTCATCATCGTTGCCGAATCAACAGAGATCTTTTGTCCCATAGACCAATTAGGGTGGGCTACAGCTTGTTCAGGAGTCACATCTTCAAGCTGATCAGTTGAGTAATCACGAAATGGCCCCCCTGAAGCAGTCAGTATAATCCGGCGAACACCTTTCCCGTCAAAATGATGTTGCTGCTTACTCCCTACCGGCAAACATTGCCATATAGCATTATGTTCGCTATCTACAGGTAATAAAGTTGCATTATTAGCCTCAACTTCACGCATGAACAAACCACCACTCATGACCAAGGCTTCTTTATTTGCTAATAAAATATGTTTGCCAGATTTTGCAGCGGCTAATGTAGGCAATAAGCCTGCTGAACCAACAATAGCAGCCATTACATAATCAGTATTATTACTTTCAGAAACATCAACCAGTGCCTGCTCACCGGACAAGACCTGCGTAGTTGAATTGATTAGCTTTAATTTTTTTGCTAAATTTTCTGCAGATTGTTCATCCAGCATAACGGCAATCTCAGGATTAAATGCTTGGCACTGCTCAAACATAACATCAACAGAACGGTTTGCCGTTAAGGCATAAACACGGTATTTATCGGAATGTTGAGCTAGTACATTTAATGTACTTACACCAATTGATCCTGTTGAGCCAAGAAGAGTAACCCTTTTCACTTACCATGCTCCTAATAAGTATAGTCCTGCCGTAAAAACTGGTACTGCAGCTATCAAGCTATCGATACGGTCTAACATACCACCGTGTCCAGGTAATAAGTTGCCGCTATCCTTTACCAGATAGCAGCGCTTAAATAAGCTCTCAAATAAGTCGCCTATTATTGCAGTTGACAATGCTATTACTGAAAGTAGTAGCCAACTAATTAAAGACAATGATCCAGCAAAATCTAGGTAGAAGCCTAATACAGACCAAATAGTGCCTAGAAAAAATGCACCTGCAACACCTTGCCATGTTTTATTAGGGCTTATAGCTTTTGCCAGTGGTGTCTTGCCCCATCTCTTACCAGCAAAATAACCGCCTGTATCTGCTAACCATACTAGCACCATGACATAAAGTAGCTGCTGTGGACCGATTATTGATGAAGCATGTAAATACGTTCCACCATGCCAAAACAGGGCCAATACTAGTACAGCCATAGTTAAGGCAATATTTGAATTAGTGAAAACCGCACTAATACACTTTGGTAAAGTTTTATGAGCAAAAATGATTACAAAGCTAAAAATAACTGTCCAAACAAGAATTACTGAGCTTAGTAATAAAGTAGCAGGTAAAAAAGCAAGTAAAACGACAGCCAGAAGTAGAGACACAAATGCAAATAACTGCTTATTAGGTTTTACAAAACCAATAATTGAAAACCACTCAATCCCAGCTAAAATAACTATACCTGCAAGGAGGTATTGAAAAATACTACTTGGCAGAAATAAAATACTGCAAACGACAAAAGGAATCAGGACTGCCGCGGTTAATAAACGCTGTTTAAGCATCCTCTACTCCTTGAACTTGTTCTGAGGTCTTACCATATCGGCGCTCGCGATCGCTAAAAGAGCTAATTGCAGTATCAAGCCCCTTACTATCAAAATCTGGCCATAATGTATCTGTAAAGAAAAATTCGGTATAAGCTAATTGCCAAAGTAAGAAGTTACTAACGCGTTGTTCTCCACCCGTTCGGATAAATAAGTCAGGCTCAGGCACATCTGATGTGCTTAGGCCTTCTGAAATATTTTCTTCAGTAATGTCTTCGGGGTTTAGCTTGCCGTTCTTTACTTTTTCAGCTAATGCTTGAACTGATTGAGTAATATCCCATCGACCACCATAATTGGCTGCAATATTAACTTGAAGTCCAGTATTATTCTCCGTTATTTGTTCTGACTGGCGAATTTGCTTTTGTAAGCTATTCGAAAATTTACCAATGTCACCAATAACGTTTAAACGGATATTATTTTTATGTAGACGTTTTACTTGCTGCTTAAGAGCAACGGAAAAAAGCTCCATTAGTAAAGATACTTCTTTAGTTGGCCTTTTCCAATTTTCACTGCTAAATGCAAACAAACTAAGTACTGAAACTTCACGTTCAACACAATGTTTAATTATATTTTCAACCGCTTTTACGCCAGCTCGATGTCCCATGAATCGTGGCTGATGGCGTTGTTTTGCCCATCGGCCATTACCATCCATGATAATCGCTATATGTTGTGGAACTGGGGAGTTTTCCTCTGTCATCAATTTAAAGTATTTTACACTTCCATCAGATCAGCTTCTTTTTCAGCCAATACTGTTTCAATTTGTCTAATAACAGAGTCTGTTAATTTTTGAACCACATCTTCAGCACCACGTAACTCATCTTCAGAGATATCTTTTTCTTTCAATAGATCTTTTAAAGTTCCATTCGCATCACGACGAATATTACGTATAGCAACACGTGCACCTTCGGCTTCAGACTTAGCTACTTTAACTAAATCACGACGACGCTCTTCGGTTAACGGCGGGATAGGAATGCGGATCGTCATACCTGCACTGTTTGGATTAACACCCAAATCAGAGTTCATAATGGCTTTTTCGACCACCGATAACATCGGTTTTTCCCATGGTGTAACGGTGAGTGTTCTTGCATCTTCGATACCAACATTAGCAACTTGGCTCAGGGCTACATCAGAGCCATAATATGGCACCATAACTTGATCTAAAAGACTTGTATGAGCACGACCAGCACGAATTTTCGCCATAGAATTGGTCAATGCTGTAACACTTTTCTGCATTCTTTCTGATGCATCTTTTTTAATATCTTCGATCATTACTTTTTCCTAAGTCACTTTAATTCTTAAATTATTGACGTTGCTACTATTTCACTAAAGTACCAATATCTTCACCATATATAATTTTGGTAAGGTTACCTGCTTTATGAACATCAAATACACGTAATGGCATTTTTTGTTCCTGACACATCACTACAGCTGTTGTATCCATCACACCTAAGCGCTTATCAATTACATCATCATAACTCAACTCAGAATAACGGACTGCATCGGGATTCTTCTTAGGGTCAGAATCATAAACGCCGTCCACCTGTGTTGCTTTTAACATTAAATCAGCGCCGATTTCTACCGCGCGCAAACTGGCTGCAGAATCTGTTGTAAAGAAAGGGTTACCAGTGCCTGCTGCAAAAATAACAACACGGCCTTTTTCAAGGTGACGAATAGCGCGGCGACGCAAATAATCTTCACACACTTCGTTAATTTTAATTGCCGACATAACACGGCAAAAAACACCTTCCTGTTCTAATGAGTCTTGTAATGCAAGTGCATTCATTACTGTTGCTAACATGCCCATATGGTCACCGCTCACACGGTCCATACCACTAGCCGCTAGCCCTGCTCCACGAAATATATTACCACCGCCTACAACAACACCGAGCTCAACCCCTTGGTTGCTGAGCTCGGTAAGTTCTTTAGCAAAACGAGAAATAACCTGTGGATCGATCCCAAATTCAGCATCGCCCATTAACGCTTCACCACTCAATTTTAGTAGTACACGTTTATATACTGGCTTCTTCCCCGTATCTGTCATTATTTTATTGCCTTAGTCAGTAGTAAATTAAATTTCTTAGATGCTCAGAAACAACTAGTTTCCTTTTGCTTGAGCCATTACTTCTTCAGCAAAGTTATCAACTTTCTTCTCAATGCCTTCACCAACTTCGAAGAATGAGATTGAGTTAACAGAAGCATTTGCTTGCTTAACTAATTTTTCAATTGTTACGTCTGGGTCTTTAACAAATGGTTGGCCCATCATGCTAATTTCGTTAACGAATTTTTTCATGCGTCCTTCAACCATTTTTTCAATGATTGCTTCGGGCTTACCACTGTCACGTGCTTGTGTCGCAACAATATCACGTTCTTTTTCTAATAACTCAGCAGGTAAGTCATCAGCAGAAACCGCTTGTGGACGACTAGCTGCAACATGCATAGATAAATCTTTAGCTAATGCCATGTCACCACCAGTGATGCTTACCATAGTACCGATTCGGTCACCATGACGGTAAGAGCCAACAACACCTTCATCGCTAGAAACTAATTCAAAACGTCGAACTAAAATATTTTCACCAATTTTAGCAACTAACGCTTGACGAACAGTTTCAATGCTTTCACCTGCATCATCCAATGGAAGTGCTAGCAATGCTTCTAGGTCAGCTGGTTGCTCTGCTAGTACTTTTTGACTTACTGCGCTTACGAAATTAATAAAGTCATCTGCTTTAGCAACAAAGTCAGTTTCAGAGTTAATTTCTATCATCACAGCACGTTTATTATCAGCACTTGTTTCAATTGCAATAACGCCTTCAGCAGTAACACGATCAGATTTTTTATCTGCTTTTGCTAAGCCGGATTTACGCATTGTTTCAATTGCAGCATCGATATCACCATTTGATTCAACCAATGCTTTTTTGCATTCCATCATGCCAGAGCCTGTACGCTCGCGAAGTTCTTTTACTAGTGCAGCAGTAATTGCCATATCTTTTTTACCCTTCATTCATTTAGATGTAATGGCCTTTTTCAAAGACCAGATACAATACAGGCTCACTAAAAGCGAGCCTGTATTCATAGTACTTTCAGGTGATTACTCAGCAGCCGCTTCTGTGCTTTCTGCTGCTTCAACCACTTCTTCAATATCACCTGTAGCTACTGATGCACGACCTTCTAAAATCGCATCAGCCATACTTGATGTATAAAGCTGAATTGCACGCATAGAGTCATCGTTACCAGGAATGATGTAATCAACACCATCTGGATTGCTGTTTGAATCAACAATAGCAATAACAGGAATATTTAATTTGTTTGCTTCTTGAATTGCAATACGTTCGTGATCAACGTCAATAACAAATAATGCATCAGGTAAACCACCCATTTTACGGATACCACCGATACTTTTTTCTAATTTTTCTTGCTCACGAGTTAGGTTTAAAACTTCTTTCTTTTTCAAACCATCTAACTTGCCAGATTCAACCATATCTTGGATTGTATCTAAACGTTTGATTGATTGACGAACGGTTTGGTAGTTGGTCAACATACCACCTAACCAACGACGGTTAACGTATGGCATGCCAGCACGCTCAGCATCATCACGGATTGGATCTTGGGCAGCACGTTTAGTACCAACGAATAAGATACGACCTTTCTTAGATGCCAGTTTACCGACAAAGTTTAAAGCATCATTAAACATAGGCAAGCTGTGCTCTAAGTTCATGATGTGAATGTTATTACGCTTACCAAAGATAAATGGGCCCATTTTTGGGTTCCAGTAACGTGTTTGGTGACCGAAGTGAACGCCTGCTTCCAGCATTTGGCGCATTGTTGTTTTAGCCATTGTATATAAAACCTTATATTATAATGTGGGGTTAAACCTCCACACACCCCAAGTATCGACTAAACTGACTAAGCAGCTAGCACCCCGAGACTCGTGTCGGTGCATGTGTGATTTCGCCTTTAAATAGGCGCGCATATTATCCCACAAATCGATTGTTAAAACAAAGTAATATCAATTCACTTAAGTTCTCATTCCATCATTTTCTGGCTGTTGACACTAATTTACGGCACACTATTCACTTAGCTCTCACTTATCAACCACTCTACGGAGCAATTTACCAATGGCTGTTAGTATAAAAACAGAAGACGAAATTCTAAAAATGCGTGTAGCGGGACGCTTGGCCGCTGAAGTATTAACAATGATAACACCACATGTAAAAGCGGGTATTACTACTGATGAGCTAGATAAAATTTGCCATAACTATATCGTCGATGTGCAAGATGCTATTCCCGCACCATTAAATTATCATGGTTTTCCTAAGTCTATTTGTACTTCTGTAAATCACGTTATTTGTCACGGCATTCCAGGCGATAAAAAGCTAAAAGAAGGCGATATCATTAATATTGATATTACCGTTATCAAAGATGGTTATCACGGTGATACCAGTATGATGTTCCATATTGGAAAAACATCAATCATAGCTCAGCGCATTTGTGCTAATGCACGTGAAGCAATGCTTATTGGTATTGATCTGGTCAAACCAGGTATTCAACTAGGTGATATTGGCCACGCAATTCAACAACATGCTGAAGCACAAAATTTTTCTATTGTCCGTGAATATTGTGGCCATGGTATAGGTAATGTGTTCCATGAAGATCCACAAGTACTTCATTACGGTGAACCAGGTACAGGATTAGTCCTTGAAGCAGGAATGACATTTACCATAGAGCCAATGGTTAATGTAGGCAAGCGCCATATTAAACAGCTTCCTGACAAATGGACCGTAGTGACCAAAGATCGATCATTATCAGCTCAGTGGGAACACACTATCTTAGTAACCAATGAGGGTCATGAAATTTTGACTCTTCGCGAAGATGAAACCATCTAGAAGATGCTTATTCAATCACTCTGGGATGTAAAGTCAAACCGTCAACCTAAACAAAAACAAGATGATACAGCTTTCTATCGGGAAGCGCTTAAGCAAGGCCAAGCCTATATAACAGAGCAGTTTGAAGCCCAGGTCGATATTATCGCATTAGTTGAACTACGTGCTCATTTTGTTGATCAAGTACTGCAACAATTATGGCAACACCATATTAGTGATAGTTGCCCAGTCAGTCTGCTCGCTGTGGGCGGCTATGGTCGTGGTGAACTTCATCCTTTTTCTGATATTGACTTATTAGTCATTTTGGATGAATCCGTATCAGAAACTCCTCCAAGTGGTTTATCGAGCTTCCTAACCCAGTTATGGGATATTGGTCTAGAAATTGGACATAGTGTACGTACCATTGAAGAATGTCGTCAGCAAGCAGCAGATGATATTACTATTGCCACCAATTTACTAGAGACTCGCCTATTATGTGGCGAACAGTCACTCTATACGCAATTACAGCAACTCACCATTAATCATAAGACTTGGGATACACGTCGTTTTTACCAGCAAAAAAGGCAAGAACAGCAACAGCGTCATCAAAAATACAACGACACTGCGAATAACCTTGAACCTAATTTAAAAGAATCTCCTGGTGGCTTGCGTGATTTACACGTTATTAATTGGGTTGCACAGCAGCATTACAGTGTAAGCAACCTAAGAGGTCTTAATGCCGAAGGTTTTATCTCTGATTCTGAATATGCCACATTAGAAACAGCCCAGCGCTTTCTATGGCGTGTACGTTTTGCTTTACACAATATTGCTAAACGAAAAGAAGAAAAGTTGATGATCGATCATCAACGAGAGTTAGCTATACAACTCGGCTACCAAGAAACAGAAAACCGATTAGCAGTCGAAATATTCATGAAGGAGTATTATCTCTGTGCACGTTCCGTTGGGCAGATGAATGATTTACTCCTACAACTATTCGAAGAAAAAATCATC
>CAJXPP010000015.1 GCA_913058195.1 uncultured Gammaproteobacteria bacterium
TAGATCGTCGGCAGCGTCAGATGTGTATAAGAGACAGAATAAGTGGTGAGATGAAATATTGATACTTGCTTCTATCTCAATCCCTTGTTCTCGCCATATATTTAACTGTTGTACTGCATTATTAGTAACCCAATTACCTACTTTAATTTCTAAATCAGTTCTTTCAATAAGAGGTAAAAAATCTAAAGGGGAAATCATGCCCTCTGTAGGGTGGAACCAGCGAATTAATGCTTCAACCCCATAAACATGACCTGTTGTCATATTAACTTTAGGTTGGTAGAAAAGCTTAAATTCATTATTAATTAAGGCTTCTTCAATTTCACTGAGCCGACGGTTTTTGGTCATTGCTTTTTCATCGAGATCAGAGTTGAAAAGGCTATATTTATTTCGGCCAGATTGTTTTGCTTTATACATTTCTTGATCGGCATGACGAATTAAGGTATCGATATCACCATCATCTATTGGGTATAGTGAGATGCCACTAGAAGCTGAAATGATGTGTTGAATACCAGCGATCATATAGGGCTGTTGAAGCGCTTGATGAATCCGGTTTACGGTTTGTTCACATTGTGCGTAAGATTCAATATCACGGAACAAAAAAGTGAACTCATCGCCACCTTGTCGGGATACAGTATCTTCTTGTCTAATAGTCGCTTTAATCCGGTTAGCAACTTCAATAAGTAATTTATCACCAACATCATGACCAAAGTTGTCATTGATGGGTTTAAAGTTATCTAAATCAAGGAAGCAAACTCCAATCATAGTTTCTGTACGCTTGCTATGGACAAGGGCTTGCTCGAAGCGATCAATAAAAAGCGTTCTGTTGGGTAGTTGTGTCAGTGCATCATAGTGAGCTAAGTGAACTAGCTTTCTTTCTTCTTCTTGCCTTTTAATAATAATTGACACAATGTCTGAGCAGACTTCTAATAATTTCTTATGGAATTTACTAGGTTGGCGTTTTTCCATAATCGATAGTGCAAATGATCCGAGGGGAAAATTATTATTACCTTTAATCGGTATTGACCAACAGGCGAGAATATCGAAGCTATTAGCAAAGGATTGGAACCAATCACTTTGCCAACGAGGATCATTTCTAGTGTCACACACAAACTGGGGGGCATTTTTAAATATTGCAGTACCACAGGAACCAGTATTTTCACTTGGAGTGATTTCATTAAGTACATCTTTAGCTGTAGGTGGAAGATTGGGCGCAGCTATAACTTCTACTTGTTCTTTATTTCGGTCATAGAGCATAATTGATGCAACAGAGTTAGGTAGTATTGACTCTGCAACTTCACATAAATTATTTAATGTTTGTTGATAATTATCACCTGAAGCAATCTGACTCAAAATTTGGTGTTGGAGAAGCAATAGGTTTTCCATTTGCTCAGTACTTATAGGTACTTCCAAGTATTCTAGCGAGGTGCTACGCATATTAATTCCATTTATATCTTTTCTGCAAAGAAGCCATGATATTGGATGTTAGCATTAATCATTAATCATTAATGATCTATATGGCTTTACTATCAAGGTTAAGAATGCTCACTATTATTACTTATCCATGTGATTAGACAGTTCTGATTTTTAGTAACAAATAAATTTATCAGGTGCTTACAATGAAGTTTTAACTTTTATGTTTTTATTGCTTAAATCGACTATTTTCAAGCACTTCAGGAGTTAGTGGCAGGATTTATACCGTTGTAGACAGTGATAATCTCTGGAACTTAAGTGAACCATATTTAAATAAGGTCACGCGGTTTGAACGCCGGTATTTGAGCAATCTATCATTTGCATCTCTAAAGTGGCCACTCATTAGGTCACAAGTTTTGAGCTACTTCTAATTTACGAAAGTATCCTTGTCTAACAATAGTGGTTGATCAAAAAAAATATAAGGGTTGAAGTTTAAATCTTGCATCCATTCGCTATATTCGCTATATTCGCTATATTCGCTATATTCGCTATATTAATAAATGCGTCATATGAAAATTTACAAAAAAACTGTTCATTAACACTAGAAGCAGAAATACAACGCGAAGTAAATAACCGATATTTTCTGATAAAAAATATGATTACAGTGAAAAAGGATAAATGAGTATGGCCAGCACCAGTACCCTAATACCTGAACAGTCATCTCATAACAATTCTGGTAATGATGCCCTTGATGAAGGTATTAGGGATGCTCCTTATTTGCGTCAGCAGATAGAAAAACTTACGGAACTTGTTAGTGAACTTAGCTGCAAGAAAATAGCGATGGATGCGCATTCACTGGTTTCTATAACTGATGTCAAAGGCAAAATTACCTATGTCAATGACATGTTCTGTGTAGTTAGTGGTTATAGCCGAGAACAGCTGGAGGGCAGTAATCATAGATTACTCAACTCTGGCAACAAGCCTAAAGACTATTGGCGGCAGATGTATCTAGATGTTTCTAATGGAAGAGTGTGGAAGGGTGAGATACGCAATAAAACTAAAAGTGGAGATTTTTATTGGGTGCAAACCACGATTGTACCCAAATATAACGGGGCTAATGAATTCAATGGCTATATATCGATCCGTACCGATATAACAGATAATAAAGCGCAACAAGAACAGTTCCGTTTAATGGCGCACTATGATGTTCTCACGCGCTTACCTAATCGTGCTCTATTTGTTGACCGATTCAACCAATCTATTGCGCATAGTATACGTAATGAAAAACAGCTTGCCGTGTGCTTCCTTGATTTAGATGACTTTAAACCCGTTAATGATAACTATGGTCATGAGGTTGGTGACCAGTTATTAATAGAAGTTGCAAAACGAATTAAAGCTAGTATCAGAGAAGAAGATACCGTTTCACGCCAAGGTGGTGATGAGTTTGCATTGTTACTGAATGATATTGAATCTTTTGCACAATGTGAGCTAACATTGGAACGCATACATCATGAACTTGCACAACCTTATGTCATTAATGATACCAATCATAAAATAACGGTCTCTAGCGGCGTGACTTTATACCCTAATGATGAGGGTGATATCGATACTTTAATACGTCATGCTGACCAAGCCATGTATCAGGCTAAATTAGCAGGAAAAAATCGTTATTACTTGTTTAATCCTGTGCATGACCTACGTACGATTCAAAAGCACCATCAGTTAGAAGAAATTGAACACGCCTTAGCGAACAATGAATTTCAATTGTATTACCAGCCCAAGGTCAATATGGTCAATGGCAACGTATATGGAGTTGAAGCATTAATACGCTGGATCCATCCTGAAAAAGGACTTATTCCTCCGTTAGACTTCTTGCCTGCTATAGGAGGCACTGATTTAGAAATAGAAATCGGTGAATGGGTCATTAATGAAGCTTTGGTTCAACTTGAGCGTTGGCAGCAGCAAGGTATTAGGCTTGAAGTTAGTGTCAATATATCTTCTCATCATATGTTATCAAAATTTTTCTTTGATCAACTCAAGGCTACCCTTGCGAAATACCCTTCTATTGATCCTCAACATCTTCAGCTTGAAATAGTGGAAAGCTCTGCTTTAGGTGATATCAAGTTAATTAGTACTATTGTTAAATTTTGCCAAGGTGCATTAGGCGTTAGAGTTGCACTGGATGATTTTGGTACGGGCTATTCATCATTGACCCACTTAAGAAATTTACCTGCTGAGATCATCAAAATAGATCAGAGCTTTGTGAGAGACATATTAGATGACCCCAATGATTACTCCATTATTAAGGGTATTGTTGGGTTGGCAGATTCGTTTGGTCGTGAAATTATTGGTGAAGGTGTAGAAACCACTAATCATGGTCTAATGTTATTGATGATGGGCTGTGAAGACGCTCAAGGATATGGCATTGCCAAACCAATGCCTGCTGATGATTTCCCTCTATGGCTTGAAGACTATATTCCTAACCCTGTTTGGCAAAAATATGGCAATAAATACCACTCCTCTAAAGAAAACAAGGTAAATCTATTTAGGCTGGTTACTGAGCATTGGAAAGGTAACTTCATCAATAACATTGAATCCGTGCATAACAAGGTTGAACACTGGCCAATTATGTGCAGCAAACAATGTCATTGTGGTTCTTGGATAAAACGGGCGAGACAAGAGCTGTTATATACAGTGGGAGGCTTAATACAACTTGATAAGGCTCATGAAGCATTACATCTTGCTGCTCAAGCGTTACACATCCAATACAAAGCTGGCAATGTAGACGCTGCTCGTGAAGACTTGCCCAAGTTTCAACGAGCCTTTGATAGCATGATCGATGTTATGGAGCTGTGCAAATAATTCAGCATTAATTCTCACAAACATCCCTAATCTGCAGAGGAATTGAGTGAGCAACCTTAACCTCTGGGGAAGCTAATAATAGAAGTTAACCACAAAAAATATAAGGAAATATATTTATATATTGCATCTATTCGCTATATTCGCTATATTCGCTATATTCGCTAAATTAATTAAGTGCGATATCTGAAAATTATATAAAAAAAGCAGTTCAACAACGCTGAAGTTGTAATGCAATACGTAGAAAGATGTGATTCCAGCGAAAAAGGATAATAGAAAATGGCTAACACCAGTACCACAGCATTTGACCCGCTTTCCTCAGCCAGTCGTGATGATGATCTGCTTGATGGCGCTATTTCGGCTGATCCTGGCCAATATATCGATGGATTGAACTTACTTATTATACTTGCCGCTTTAGTGATTCTTGGCATATCCGCGACGCTTTATGGTGTCGGTTTTTCATCACTTGGTTTGGGGTATTCCTCGGTACTGTTGGTGATTGGATTGTATGGTGGGTACGCTCTGCAGAGTGCTATACGTGCTCATAGTCAATTGCTGAATAAAGTGGAGCAGTCTGCTAGTCATTATGATTCCGAAACAAATAAATTATATAACTATGCTAACTCTTTGGATGCTCTTTTTACCCAAGCCTTTCCACTCTGGTCCAGCCAGGTCAGTGCCTCACGTGAACAAACCCATGAGGGCATTGATGAGTTGACGCAGCGCTTTACTGTAATGGTTGAGAGATTGGAGCAGGTGATCGATGCGTCGCAAAAAGGCATGGGAGAGCTTAGCGATAATCAGGGGATGAATACTTTATTCCAAAATAGCCAAGAGTCTCTGCAATCAGTTGTTGAGTCACTACAAACCACTGCAGAACTTGAGAACAAAATGCTTGGGCACGTAAAGTCACTGGCCACTCACACTGATGACCTGACTGGGTTTGCTACGGGAGTGGGGAGTATAGCAAATCAAATTAATATGTTAGCTCTCAATGCGGCGATTGAAGCTGCACGAGCTGGTGAACATGGTCGAGGATTTGCAGTGGTGGCCGAAGAAGTAAGGGCATTGGCGACACAGTCGGCACAAATGGGCCAACAAATTCAAAACAAAGTTGAGGACATAAATTTGTCTATGTCATCGACTTTGCAAAGTGCTGAACAGTCTGCTGTATTTTGTGACGAGGCGGTGAGTACTGGCCAGAACACTATAGAAAATGTACTAACTCAATTGCAGGCTGTGATTACTTCGCTACAGGAGGAGGGTATGACATTGAGAGAGGCTGGCATCCAAATCCGTTTGGAAATTATCGATGTGCTGGTGGCGCTACAGTTCCAAGATCGAGTGAGTCAAATCTTGATCCATGTCGAAGATGATATGGGTGAGCTAGCCATGCGATTAGTAGTTCAAGATAGCGATTCTGAGGAGCGGTCACCAGTCGATGTAGAGGAGTTCTTGATCGAGCGATCGGTTAATTACAGCACTGATGAAGAGCGTCGGAATCACAATAAAATAATCACCACAGGTGATCCAATAGAAGAAGATGCTTCGTCAGTTGAAGAAGCGGATCTGATGTTTTTTTAACAATTTAGGTTAATTCAAATGGCAAAAACAATTTTGGTAGTAGATGACTCGGCATCAATTCGGCAGGTGGTGTCAATTTCTTTGAAAGGTGCTGGGTATGACGTTATTGAGGCAGTTGATGGTAAGGATGCGCTAACCAAATTAAATGGACAGAAGATACACCTTATTGTGAGTGATGTGAATATGCCCAACTTAGATGGCATCGGCCTCGTCAAAGCGGTCAAGCTGAATCCACAATATAAATTCACTCCAATCATGATGCTGACTACTGAGAGTGGCGACACTAAAAAGATGGAGGGTAAGGCTGCTGGAGCTAAGGCATGGCTAGTGAAACCCTTCCAACCACCAACATTGTTGGCTGCCGTTGCTAAGCTGACTTAAAAACCGGGGGTGCACCATGAGTATTGAAATTAATAACGAACAAGGTGTGTGGCACACACGAATCGAGGGTGAATTAACCATTTACACCACTGGGGAATATCGGGAAGCCTTATTGGAAAAATGCGACACTCAGTTAGGTATGGAACTTGAGCTTGTCGATGTAACCGAAATGGATACATCCGGCCTGCAACTTATACTGGCGCTAAAAAAGCAGCTGGAAGAGAGAGGACAGGCTCTCAGTTTTAACACTGTGAGTAAAGCCGTTCTGGACATTTTTGAGATGCTGCATTTGACAGAAACTCTCGGTGTGAAAGTTGAGGGGGAGGCAGGATGAACTCAGTTGAAGATGTCTTTAACGAAGAAGCTGCAGAACTGCTGGTGACTTTGGAGGCAGCGCTACTGGAGCTTGATGACGACCCTGGCGATACTGAATCAGTCGATAGTGCTTTTCGCGCTATGCATACCATAAAGGGCTCAGGTTCGATGTTTGGTTTCGATAAGCTTGCCTCCTTTACTCACCACCTGGAAGATGCTTTTGATATGGTCCGCAGTGGTGACCTAGTGGTATCAAAAGAACTGATCAGTATTGCTTTGGGCTCACTTGATCATATACGAAGATTATTAGAAGATAAGGACTCGACACCAGCCTTAGAAACCGAAGGTATCATTTTATTGAAACAGCTGACCAAGCTGCTACCTGCTGATGAGACTTTGCCTGAGCTTGACGATAATGAGACGCCAGTACTTAGCGAAAGCGAAAAAATTGCTGCAACTTCAACGTACCGAATACGTGTTAGCCCGGCTGTCGATGCCTTGTCTCATGGTATGGATCCACTGCCAATACTACGTGAACTGGCTGAACTCGGCACGGTCAATATCACCACTATGCTCAGCAATGTGCCCAAACTGGCAGAACTTGACCCAGAAAGCTGTCACCTTATCTGGAACCTGATTCTCACGACTGAAAAGGGTAGAAATAGCATTGATGATGCCTTCATCTTTGTTATGGATGACTGGTCCGTATCAGTCGAGGTTATTGAGGAGGATACTCATTGGTCTGACGAAGAAGAAGTGGTGAAACCTCTAGGTGAAATTTTACTCGAGCGGGGCGATGCAACTAGCGCTCAGGTTGAAGAAGCGATCCAACACATTGAAGAAGCGGTTGTTCAGCGGAAACGCACCGGGGATGTCCTCATTGAGAAAGGTAGTGTTTCACGTGAGCAAGTGCAAGCAGCACTTGCAGAACAACAGATCGTTCGAGCACAGAGCAAAAAGCGTAAAGGGAAACAAGTTTCACTAAACGTTAAGGTCCCGGCGGAGAGGCTGGATACTCTGATGGACTTAATGGGTGAGTTGGTTATCGCCCAGTCGCGGCTTAATCAATCAGCCAGCGTCCTGATGGATAGTGATCTGACAAATGTTGCCGAAGAGATTGAGCGTTTGAGTACCGAGCTGCGTGATAACACGCTTGGCCTCAGAATGCTGCCAATAGGCACTACCTTTGCTCGTTTCCGTCGCTTGGTGAGAGATCTCTCAAACGAACTGGGCAAGGATATCGAATTAGTAACAGAAGGCGCCGAGACTGAATTGGATAAAACTGTTATCGATTCTTTGGCCGATCCTCTGGTCCACCTTATTCGTAATAGCATCGACCATGGTATCGAATTGCCGGAAGTGCGTGAGGCAGCAGGGAAGGTAAGTAAAGGTACTGTTCACCTCTCAGCTACCTACTCTGAATCTAATGTTGTGATCAAGATCAAAGACGATGGTGCGGGTATAGATGCAAACATCATTCGTGCGAAGGCGATCGAGCGAGGTGTTTTGGAAGAAGACTCGACTCTTTCACCGGAAGAACTCTATAACCTTGTTTTTGAAGCAGGATTCACTACCGCCAAAACTATTACCAATGTCTCAGGACGAGGTGTGGGGATGGACGTAGTGAAACGTTCCATTGAAGCACTGCGCGGTAAGGTTTGGATCGATAGTGAACTGGGGAGAGGGAGCACGGTAACGGTCGAACTGCCTCTTACCCTAGCTATTATTGATGGATTATTGATGAAAGTGAATGGGGACTATTTTGTGTTGCCACTCTCTTTGGTGGAGGAGTGTATTGAACTGACTACTGATGATTCTGAAAAACGTAACGGTAACCGACTGATCGAAGTGCGGGGCGAGACGGTACCTTATGTAAGACTTCGGGAGTGGTTTGGTCAAGAGGGCGACGTTCCCAACATTGAACAGATAGTCGTAACCCGAATAGAAGGCACCCGTTTCGGATTGGCGGTAGATGAGGTTATAGGTCAGCACCAAACAGTGATTAAGAGCCTTGGCAAACTCTACGAAGATACAAAAGGGCTTTTAGGTGCAACGATTTTAGGTGATGGGACGGTGGCATTGATTATGGATGTTCCAAACCTATCTAATGATGTAGAACTAGTATCTAAAACGATACATTAAGAGGTTAATTATGAAAGTAAACACACCGGTAACGGATGTAGAACGAGTTATGCAAGATGGCTCCATTCTGGTCTCAAAGACAGACCTGAAGGGCATCATCACTTATTGCAATAGTAGCTTTATCGAGATGAGCGGCTTTACAGAGGCAGAGCTTATCGGTCAGAATCATAATATAGTGCGTCATCCAGATATGCCCCCCGAGGCGTATGAAGATATATGGAACACAATCAAACGTGGTGAACCGTGGATTGGCGCAGTTAAGAACCGTAGTAAAAATGGTGATTATTACTGGGTTGAAGCTAATATGACGCCTGTATTAGAAAGTGGCCGTGTTAATGAATACATGTCAGTGCGACGCAAGCCATCAAGGGAGCAGATTGAATCAGCTGAAAAGCTCTATCAGAATATCAATGCTAAACGCGCTAGTATTCAACCTACTGGGCTTGGAAAATGGGTGGCGGCAATCGAATCTAAAGTTAAGCTTGCACATATCGTGTGGGCGGGTTTTAGTCTGGTGTCGGCATTGTTCGTCTTGGCTACTCTTTATGCTTTGAATTACCAGAATACTGAGAACGTTTACATTATGATGGGTGCTGCTGCTATGGTTGCAGGCATTATAAGTTTTATGACTGTACGTCGACTCGTTGCGCCACTGAGTGAGGTGACCGAAATGCTTCGACAGTTCCAACAAGACCCACTCAACGTGACAATACCCATTAGTCGTAAAGATGAGATTGGTGATCTGCTCAGAGCCTTCAAGTCGGTACAGATCAAGCTGGGCTTTGATATTAACAGTGCCCGTGAAGAAGCCATGGACGGTGGACGTATTAAAACAGCGTTAGATAATGTCCAGGCCAACGTCATGATGGCTGGCAGAGATAACGTCATTATGTACATGAATAAGTCGGTAAGAAAAATGTTCTCCGATGTTAGGAAAGAACTGTCTGGCGCAATTCCTAATTTCGATGCCGATGATTTAATGGGACGTAATATTGATGACTTCCATAAAAACCCAGCACACCAACAAAACCTTCTTAAGGATCTGAAAAGCACACATCAGAGCACCGTTAATATTGGTGGACTGACATTAGATATCATTGCCAATCCGGTCTTTGATGATAATGGAAGGAGGCTAGGAACCGTGGTTGAATGGGATAATCAGACTGCTGAGGTTCAGGTCGAGAAAGAAGTAGGTGACATTGTGGTAGCCGCGAGTGCTGGAGAATTTAGTAATCGTATTCCTTTAGATGGTAAGACCGGTTTCTTTGAGCGTCTGGCTAAAGGGATGAACCAAATGCTTGATGTTACAGAATCTGCCTTAAATGATGTTTCAGGTGTGTTAGGGGCATTGTCTACCGGCGATTTAACGAAGACCATCGATGCTGACTACGAGGGCGTGTTCGATCAGCTTAAAAATGATGTCAACAGCACGATTGATCGATTGACTCACATCATCAGTGACTTACAAGGTAATACAATAGAAATTAGTGGTGCTTCCGAACAAGTCAATGGTATGGCTGACTCATTGAGCCATGGTGCTACTGAACAAGCTGCTGCGCTAGAGGAAATATCCTCGTCGATGGAAGAAATGTCGGCCAATATCAGTCAAAGTAGTGATAATTCAGTACAGACAGAGCAGATTGCTAAGAAGGCTGCGATTGATGCACAGGAAGGCGGAGATGCCGTAACTGAGGCTGTAACGGCTATGAAGGACATTGCCGATAAAATCTCCATTGTTGAAGAGATTGCCCGTCAAACAAATTTATTGGCGCTTAATGCTGCCATTGAAGCTGCACGTGCAGGCGAACATGGCAAAGGGTTTGCCGTGGTGGCGTCAGAGGTACGTAAGCTGGCCGAACGTAGCCAGTCCGCTGCAGCTGAGATTGGTGATCGATCAACAGCCACAGTCAAAGTGGCTGAACAGGCTGGCCGGATGCTCGCAACTTTGGTGCCTGATATCCAAAAAACCGCTGAGTTGGTTCAAGAGATTAGTGCTGCCTCTAGGGAGCAAAATACGGGCTCGGATGAGATCAACAAAGCTATTCAGCAGCTTGATCAAGTTGTACAACATTCTGCGGCTTCTGCAGAAGAAATGTCAGCAACAGCAACTAAAATGCAAGATCAAACCGAGTCACAATCTAAGTTGGTGGCTTTTTTCAAACTGGATGAAAACTCGCCAGAGCATCGTGAGAGTGATTCGTCTGGTTCTAGGATGCGAGCAAAACCTGATAAGAAAAATAATCGGGTTGAATCTGGTAAGACTAAACCTAAGCCTAAAGCTAAAGTTAAGAGCGGCGGAATTGACCTCGATATGAATCAACAGGATGACGCTGATGGCGACTATGTCCGTTATTAAACAGGCAAGGAGCGCCGCCTGTGTGACGGTTTCACTCAATAGGAGTCAAGTTAATGAGTAATAATACCGCGGAGAACAGAGAAGTGAAGGAAGAGCCAGTTCAATATCTGACTTTCATACTGGATGGTGAATCCTTTGCTACCGAGATCGCTCAGGTTAGGGAAGTATTGGAATTACCTAAGATCACTAGGGTGCCTCGTACCTCTGACTACATGCGTGGCGTCATTAACTTACGAGGGAGTGTCGTATCAGTACTGGACCTGCGAAGCAAGTTCGGTATGGAAGAGACGGAACCCACTGTCGATACCTGTATTGTGATTGTAGAGGTGAAAATTGGTAGTGATATGACGGTACTCGGTGCTCTGGTCGATTCAGTGCAGGAAGTCATCGATTTTAATCCAGATCAGCTGGAGCCAGTGCCGAGCTTAGGTACCCGAGTCGATGCTCAGTTCATCTCGGCAATTGGGAAACAAGATGACAAGTTTGTGATGATTCTCAATATAAATCGTATCTTTACAGAGGACCTGCTGATGGAGGTAGAAGGTAACAGTGACACTACTTTACCTGATGATGAGAGTAACTCAGGAACAGGTGCGTAGATAGAGGGAGTCTAATATTACTATACAATTGCCAAAACATTCCCCATTGTCAATGCGTGAACTGCAGCGAGTAGCCGAGTTCATTGACAAGGAGGTCGGAATCCAACTTCCGGAATCAAAACATATTCTAGTGGAAGGCAGATTACGCAAGCGTTTACGCCTGTTAGGCTATAAAAGTTACAAGGAGTATCTAGATTACGTATTGGTAAGCCCAGAAGGTAAACATGAACGCCTTCATTTGATTGATGCGATTACCACCAATAAGACAGATTTTTTTCGTGAGCCAGAACATTTCGATTATTTAGTCAATATGGCTCTGCCAGAGATTGAGAAAAAAAGGCGGTTAGATGGACGAAAGGAGCTGCATGTTTGGAGTGCTGGTTGTTCAAGTGGTGAGGAAGCGTATACCTTGTCGATGGTACTTCATGAAGCAGCTGAAGTTCAGAGTGGGATGAAGTTCAATATACTGGCAACAGATATTTCAAAGAGCTGCTTAGATACAGCAAGAAGCGCTATTTATCCAGAAAATAGGATAGCGCCTGTAGAGATGTCACTCCGGAAAAAATATTTGTTACGACACAGAGATAAGAAAGCAGCTCTGGTGCTGATGGGCCCAGAATTGCGGGCTAAGATAAAATTTGGCAGCTTGAATTTGATGGATAAAAATTTTGAAGTCCCACAGAAAATGGATGTGATATTTTGTCGTAATGTCATGATTTATTTCAATCAAACTGTTCGTGAACAACTGGTACAACGTTTTGAGCAGCAACTGGTTCCTGGCGGCTATTTATTTGTGGGTCATGCAGAGTCACTCAACGGATTTAAGAAAAATATGGAACAGGTGTCACCGATGGTTTATAGAAAACCACAATAATTGCTAACGAAGAGTAATCAAAGGGAATAACGTTGAATAAGATAAAGGTTATGTTAGTAGATGACTCTGCTTTAGTACGCCAGACTTTGACTGAGGTTCTTGCATCCGATCCTCAGATTGAGGTCATTGCTACCGCACAAGATCCTTTTGTTGCGGCACAAAAGCTGCGAACACAGACACCAGATGTGATGATTCTTGATGTGGAAATGCCACGTATGGATGGGATTACTTTTCTACAAAAGCTTATGAGTCAACACCCACTTCCAATTATTATTTGTTCTACCCTCGTTGACAAGGGAGCTTTAACGACCCTCAAAGCATTGGAATACGGGGCAGTGGATATTATCCAAAAGCCCAAGTTAGGAACCCAAAAATTTTTCGAGGAAGCCAAGATACAGTTGACCGACGCGGTTAAGGCCGCCGCCGGAGCTAAGTTGGAACGATTGACTCATCGGCCCCCTACGGAACGGAAGCTCACGGCCGATGCCGTATTACCGAGTGCTACTGGTCGAGCGATGTCCAAAACTACTGAGACGGTTGTGGTTATCGGAGCTTCGACAGGTGGAACGGAGGCGGTACGCAGTGTGTTGGAAGCTTTACCTCATGATGCGCCTGGCACTGTAGTGGTTCAGCATATGCCGGAGGGTTTTACCGCTTCTTTCGCAAAGCGGCTCGATTCGCTATGTCGAGTTAATGTCAAAGAAGCGGTTGATGGGGATACTGTTTTACGCGGTCATGTCCTGATTGCCCCAGGGAACAAACATACTTTATTGAAACGTAGTGGTGCACGTTATTACGTCGAAGTTCGTGAGGGACCTTTAGTTTCCCGTCACAGGCCGTCAGTAGATGTACTATTTCGCTCTGCGGCTCGTTATGCGGGCTCTAATGCTGTAGCCGCTATTCTGACTGGAATGGGTGATGATGGTGCGGCGGGAATGAAAGAGCTACTCGATGCGGGGGCACATACTATTGCTCAGGATGAGAAGACATGCGTGGTTTATGGTATGCCCAAAGAGGCTGTAGCACATGGCGGTGTAGAGCGAGTACTACCTTTAGAAAAGGTAGCGGGAGCGTTGATTGGGGCGATTGATAAGTAGAGCCTCTTGCGTGTTATTGGTGATAATGAATGCGATTACATTTGGTTAAATAAAGCACTAATAAATCAATATAGAAACAATATTGCAGTAGGACTGAATTTGAAAATTATCTTCGTTGAGGTAGTTGAAGCCAGAAGGTTTTTCTATAGGATAACACCTGAATATGAGTAATAAATTAACAAAAATATTACTCCATCCTGGTGATTTTGCATTTGTGGAGCCTGGTGTGCATATTCACACTCTATTAGGATCCTGCATATCTATTACGCTGTGGCATCCGCAGCTACACATTGGTGGAATGTGCCATTTTATGTTGCCTGAACGTCCATCTGGGCATCCTAAGGGGCAAGCGCTAGACGGACGTTATGGGGATGAGGCCATGATGCTGTTTGAACAAGAAGCGGCCAAGCATGGTACCCGATTATCAGAATACCAGGCTAAGATTTTTGGTGGTGGCAACATGATAGTAGGTGGCAATGAGACTAATGAATCTATTGGTGCAAAAAATACTGAAAAAGCAATGCAGTTACTTATCGGCGGTGGTATCGAGGTTCAAGTTGCACATGTTGGTGAATATGGCCACCGTCGTATTTTTTTTGATGTTAAAACAGGCGATGTGTGGGTGCGACACCATCCATTAAAAGGGCTGGGGCGGCTAAATAGCCTCAATGGCAAAACATAGATATAGGTAGAAGTATTGGGCCTACGTCAAATAGTATAATGGTCATATTTGTACGTTGCGAAATAACTGCAGAACAAATATACATTTTAAATTAATAGCTATATAGGTATTTTAATTAATAGGCATGTATACTATAGGGTTAATAACCAAGAAGGATGACGTTTTGAAAAATGAGACAGGCTATTTGACGCCATTACAAGTGTCTGAAATCTTGATGGCTTCGCCAGCATCTGTGCGCTCATGGGCTGCGCAAGGTCTATTACCGTCGATAAAAACAGTGGGCGGGCATAGGCGTTTTCTTAAAAGCGATGTCGATGCCTTTAATAAAGCGAGAGGTATTGTTTCTGATGCGAAGCCTACTGGTTTGATGCGTTTGCTTATAGTGGATGATGATATGCAAATGGGTGAGTATTTAGCCGAAGTGATAGGAGAATTATCCGGTATTGAAGCGATAAAGGTTTCGATGGATGGTTTTGAAGCAGGTCAACAAATACTCTCTTTCAAGCCTACTGTAATATTGCTCGATCTGATGATGAATGGAGTGAATGGTTTCGATGTATGTAAACGTATAAAGTCAAATCCAGATACTCAATCTATTCGAGTAATAGGAATGACAGGGTATATGAGTTATGAAAATGTAAAAAATATAAAGGAGGCTGGAGCTGAGTGTTGCTTAGCTAAACCCATTGATAAAGAAAAACTTTTCTTTGCTCTAGGACTATCTAGCTGAATTTTAGGGCGGTTTAAAGGGCGAGAAATCGTTATTTATACGAGTAAAATGTGCAGTGAAAGTTTAATGTGAAAATTTGATGACGAATTAGCGATAAAGGTCATACCTAAAAGAGTTGCTAACGTCTGTAGGTCATCAAGAAAGTGTTTATACTGGTAGCAAAACTGCATTAGCAGGCTTTAACAATTCACCAGACGATTTCGATGTGCTTATTACAGATCAAACAATGCCATATTTGCTTGGTTCTTAGTTAATTTCAGCAATTAAAGACGTTAGACCTGAGCTTCCTATGATTTTGTGCACAGGATATACCGAATTAGTCGATTCGTACTCTATGCTACAAGTGTCTTATGAAACCTTATTGTTAACCAAACTTGGCCAGAAAAACTATCCACCTTCTTAAATAATTTTTCAGAGGTGAATATGCCGTTAGTAACGTCCTCAGTTTGTAACTGGTATTTCTCAAATAACAAAAGCTGAAATTGCTGAAATTCGCTATATTCGCTATACTAAACTTAGTTAGTCATACCGAGAAGTTAGATATGAAGCTAATGAAGGCTGAAATTCCTAACTCTGGCCGCTAGAGATTCCGGCTAACAAGGAGTTATCCATTCTTATGAATAATTTGCCCGATAGTACCGAAATCACCACGATATTTCTGGATAATAAACTGCAGGTGCAGCGCTTCGCCGCCTATGTAGCTATTCCATTCAAATTACTTCCCAATGATGTTTGCTGCCCACTTTTTGATATTGTCACTAAGCTAGATTATCTCCGGTTACAAAAGGAAGTGATAGAGGTATTAAAAACATTGAAATTTATAGAAACAACGGTAAATGCCGAAAATAACCGTTGGTTCAAAGTTTGCATCATGCCATATAGTAAACATGAGGATATGATCGATGGCGAGGGCATTACCTTTGATAGATATTAGTGCCACCAAGAAACTTGAGGCAGAGTTAGGTTTAATAAAGGCTCATAAATGATCAAGCCGCCGAAACTATTCGTAACAGGGCTTCGCCAGCGCGCCGAAGTACAACTGAAAAAAAAGCCTAAGTCCAACAAAGTTACCCCCAATGAGCATGAAGAAAAAAAGATGCTACACGAACTGCAAGTCCATCAAATTGAGTTGGAGATGCAAAACGAGGAGATGCAACAATCACTAAGAAGTAAACATATGGCTATTAACCGCTACTCCGAGTTATTTGAGTTTGCGCCAATTGCTTACTTCGTTATCGATGTAAGTGGCCTCATCAACCGTGTCAACTCAAAAGGCGCTAGCCTATTAGGAATTGAACGAGCCAATTTAATAGGGAAAAATTTTTTAAATTGTATTGACCTAAGGGGACAATACCGCGACGAATTCAGCAGCTGTTTCGGAGCAATATTTAAGGGCGAGGGTACACAAAGCTGCGAGGTGCTAATTGATGCTGGCAAGCGTTCGGTGTGGTTTAATCTCATTGTTAGTCTTAGTGTCCTTGATAACGATTGTCTTATCACAGTAATTGACATCACCGAAAAGAAGCTAGCTGAGCAAGAAATTATTTCGTCGGAGCATTTTGCTCAGGCAGTAATTAACGCATCTTCTGCAAGTATTTGCGTGTTAAGTAAAGATGGCTATATTGTTAAGGTTAATCAGTCCTGGCGGTTTTTTTATGATGAGAATGATTCAGCACCTAAAGATTCTGATTATTATATCGGGACAAATTATATTCAAATATGCGAAATAGCAAGAGGTCTGAATTCTGAAGAAGCATCATCCATTGCGGTTGGCATAATAAAAGTGGTTCGAGGCGAATGCGAAGAATTTAACCAAGAATATGCTTGTGATAGTCCCACCGAGCAGCGTTGGTTTAATGTTCATGTAACACCCTTTAAGGATGATAGTGGCAACGTAGTAATTGCACATGAAAATATTACGCAACACAAACTTGCTGAATTAAGAGAAGCAACTCGTAGTAACGTATTAGAGCTAATCACAAGTGATGAGCCATTGCCAGTGATTCTAGAAGCCATTGTACGTAGTGTTGAGCACGAAAAACCAACCCTGCTATGTAGTATTTTATTATTAGATGATGAGGGTAAGCGTTTATTGGTTGGTGCAGCACCTAGCCTTCCTGACTTTTATAACGAAGCGATTCATGGTGTTGAGATTGGTGTGGGGGTTGGCTCATGCGGAACAGTTGCATATACCAATGAACGCGTCATTGTTGAAGATATTCAGAGTCACTCATACTGGGGAGCCTATAAAGAACTTGCAAGCAAAGCAAAATTAACGGCATGCTGGTCTGAACCAATACGTTCCAAAGCAGGAGGTGTGCTCGGCACTTTTGCTATCTATAATCATGATGTGCATAAACCAACAGAAGCCGATATAGCCTTGATCGAGCAGGTAATACATCTGGCAAGTATCGCTATTGAAAAAGCCCAAGTGAAATTGTTATTACAGTCTAGCGAACAAAGATTACGAAAAAGTGAAAAGTGCTACGACCTTGCCATGAAAGGCTCTCAAGATGGTCTATGGGATTGGAACTTAATAACCAGTGAAGTTATCTATTCTCCACGCTGGAAAAGCATGTTGGGATATGCAGAAAATGAAATTGAAAATAATTTAGTTGAAGGGCTACAACGTCTACATCCCGATGATAAGCACAGAGTGTTATTACATTCTGCAAAATATCTTAAGGGTCAAACTGAAAGGTATAGTCTTGAGTTTAGGATGCAACATAAGGATGGGCACTATGTCGACATCCTTTCACGAGCCTTTGGCGCGATAGATGAAACAGGAAGAATAACGCGTGTGGTCGGCACTCATGTTGATATTACTGAGCGCAAAAAAGGAGAAGAAAAGTTACGGCTCGCTGCCAGTGTATTCACTCACGCCGCTGAGGGCATCACTATTACCGATGCTGCCGGCACTATAATCGATGTGAACGATACCTTTACACAGACAACAGGGTATAGCCGTGAAGAGGCGATTGGACAAAACCGACGTATTCTCAAATCAGGCAGGCAACCCCCCGAGTTTTATGACGACATGTGGCAAGCGCTTCTGGACGATGGGGCTTGGTCTGGCGAAGTATGGAATCGCCGTAAAAATGGTGAAGTCTACGCCGAAATACTCAACATTAGTTCAGTCAAAGATGCAAGTGGTCAAACAAGAAACTACGTTGTATTATCGAATGATATTACATTGATGAAAGAGCATCAAGACCAACTAGAGCGCATTTCCCGTTACGACATACTCACCAATTTACCTAATCGCTCCTTACTTGCCGATCGCTTATCTCAAGCTATGTTGCAGTGTAGCCGCCACAAGCAGTCACTCGCGGTCGTATTTCTAGATTTGGACCATTTTAAAGATGTCAATGATACTCATGGTCATGATGTGGGTGATGAACTACTGATTGCGCTCTCAGCCCGCATGAAAGAGGCGTTACGTGAAGGGGATACCTTAGCCCGTATTGGTGGTGATGAGTTTGTTGCTGTATTAGCG
>CAJXPP010000016.1 GCA_913058195.1 uncultured Gammaproteobacteria bacterium
ATTGAAGCCCGAGCAACTTTGGCAAGATTTTGCTTCGTTTGGAATGGGGACATTATCTGGTGGTTATTTCCCCGGTGAAAATATGGGAAGAATGCCAGATCTTAGTTCATGGAAAAAAGTCGAACGAGCGACTTTTTCCTATGGATATGGCCTTAATACTTCGGCATTACAGCTTGCTAGAGGCTATACCGTATTAGCCAATGGCGGTATTTTACGTCCAGTAAGTTTTACCAAACTTGATTCAGCACCAGTAGGTCATCGAGTTTTTTCAAACGATATTATGGACTCAGTTCGAACAATGATGACCGGTGTAGTTAAACTAGGCGGTACGGCATCACGAGCTGCTGTAGAAAATTATACAGTTGCAGGCAAAACAGGCACAATCAAAAAAGCCAGCCGAGGTGGCTATGCAGAAGGACATTATCTTTCATTATTTGCTGGAGTGATACCAGCTAATAACCCTCGCTTAGCAATGGTTGTGATGATTGATGACCCTCAAGGCGAAGATTATTATGGTGGTTTAGTTGCAGCACCAATGTTCTCTAAAGTAATGACTGGCGCGATGAGATTGTTAAATGTGACACCAGATGATATGCCGCTATCTAAAATGTTGGTGGCACAACAATGAACATCATGTCATCACAATCCACCCAATCATTATTAGCTGGAATGCTAAAAGATCCATCTAAGCTATCAGAACAGACAGTGACAGGAATCAGCCTTGATAGTCGTCTGGTCGAAGATGGTTATTTATTTCTGTCATTGGCAAAAGATGTTGAGTTAAGAGAAAGAAATTTAAAGCAAGCACTTACTGTTCAACTAGCGCTTGTTTTATATGAAGCATCTCAGCCTTTGTCCGACATCGAGCAGCTGTTAGTCACGCAAAGTAATACGCTTGCAATAGCAGTAAAATCATTGGCGGATAAGAGTGGTGAAATTGCAGCACGATTTTATGGCCACCCTTCAATGGCTTTAACAGTGATTGCTGTGACGGGAACAAATGGTAAAACATCAGTAAGTCAATTTATTGCACAAGCGCTGGAATCTTTAGCTATTCCATGTGGTGTGATTGGTACTTTAGGCATTGGCCGAATAGATTCATTGACTGATACTGGGATGACGACACCCGATCCGGTTTCAGTGCAGCGTGTGTTAGCTGATTTTTACCACAGTAATATTAAATATGTAGTCATTGAAGCGTCATCACACGCCTTGAGCCAAGGTAGATTAAATAGTGTAGATGTTGATGTTGCTGTACATACTAATTTGACACGCGATCACCTTGATTACCATAAAACAATGGCTGAATATGCTCAGGCGAAAGCTCAGTTATTTGATTTTGAAAGTATTAGAACAGCAGTTATTAATAGTGATGATGATTTTGGTCAGTCATTAATAGCTAAATTATCAGGCAAAACTTCGCTTACATTATCTTGCTATAGTCGTTCTCAAACAGCAGAAAACATCGACTTTCAAGCTGACAATATTTCAATGACAGCCAGTGGGATTATATTTGATCTTATTACAGAACATGGACAGGACCATATTCATTCTAAGATCCTTGGTGAATTCAATGTTGATAATTTATTAGCAACTATAGCTACTCTGAATGCCTTAGGTTTAGAACACGCTGATATAGTGAAAGCAATAAGCAGCTGTCATGCTGTAGAAGGGCGAATGGAAATGCTTGGTGGTGCTGAACTAGCAACAGTAGTGATCGATTTTGCTCATACACCCGATGCGCTTACTCAAGCTTTAACTTCGTTGCGACATCATGTCAGTGGTAAAGCTCAACTCTTATGTGTATATGGTTGTGGTGGTAACCGAGATAGTGGCAAGCGACCTTTGATGGGAGCTGCGGTTGAAAAGTATGCCGATCATTTTGTTATCACAGATGATAATCCTCGAGATGAAGATCCACAGCAGATCATTTTAGATATTATTTCTGGTGTTGAGAATAAAGAGTCTATTTCTATTGAGCATAATCGTAAGTTAGCAATTACATCAGAAATAAATAGAGCTAATAAAGGCGATATAGTACTGGTAGCAGGCAAGGGGCATGAACAGTATCAAGAAATAGCAGGAATTAAGCACATCTTTAGTGATAAACAAGTCGTTCAAAATGTGTTAATTGCGGCAAATGATGGGTCAGCTTCATCGAGAGAGGCAAAAGTTTAACTATGCATTTACTTCTCTCTAAATTAGCAGAAATTCTAGCTTGTGAAGCGCCTAAAAGTGACGTGATGCTTACAGGTACGGTAATCGATAGCAGAAAAGTGAACACTGGTGACTTGTTCATAGCATTAAAAGGCGAGCATGTGGATGGTCATGACTATCTTGAAACAGCACGATTGGCAGGTGCGGCAGCCGCAATAGTTACTACGCAACAACAAGATGTCTTGCCACAATTAGTCGTAGAAAATGTCGTGGAGGCATTGGGTCGATTAGCTAAATACTGGCGAGAGCAGTGTAATACTAACGTTATTGCCATTACAGGCAGTAATGGAAAAACAACGCTAAAAGAGATGGTTGCTTCGATCTTACGTCAATGTGGCTCTGTCATTGCTACGGAAGGTAATTTGAATAATGAGTTGGGTGTTCCACTGACCTTAAGTCGTCTTGCCAGTGAAACAGATTATGCCGTGATAGAAATGGGCGCTAATCACTCTGGTGAAATTGCCCGCTTAGTGGATATGGCGAAACCACATATCTCAGTTATCAATAATGTAGCAGCTGCACATCTTGAAGGCTTTAGTTCCATTGATGGTGTAGCAAAAGCTAAAGCAGAGATATTATTGGGCTTAGCAGATGATGGTATTGGTGTGATCAATGCAGATATGTCCTATTTATCAGAGTGGAAGCAAATACTTAGCAGTAAGCAGATTGTTACATTTGCATTAGATGCAGATGCTGATATTACTGCAAAAGATATCGTGCTAAAACCATTGTCGAGTCACTTTATGGTTGGGATAAATGATGCATACCACTTCATTAACCTGCCATTACCAGGTCGTCATAATATAGCAAATGCATTAGCAGCTATTGCAATAACACAAGCTTTAAAAGTCCCCAGTTCTGCAATAGTTAAAGGTTTGGCTGGAGTGGAAAGTGTGCCACATCGATTACAGATAAAACAGGGTATAAATCAGTCACAAATAATTGATGATAGCTACAATGCAAACCCTGGTTCATATCAACAAGCACTGGCTGTACTAGCATCATTTAATAGTGAGCATTGGCTAGTTTTAGGTGACTTTGGAGAGCTAGGTAAAGACAGCGAACAGATCCATGTACAAATGGGAATTGATGCTAAAAATATGGGTGTTGATAAGTTATGGACGATAGGGAGTAAAGCTAAGCTAGCGGCAGAGTCATTTGGTGACGGGGCCGAGCATTTTTCAAATGTTAGTGAGGCACAGGAACAACTAAATAAAGAACTATCTGACAATGTGACTTGCCTTATTAAGGGCTCACGTTTTATGCAATTAGATAAGCTAGCTGACAAGTTAGCTGTTGAAGGAGAAAGCTAATGTTATTAGCGTTAGCAGAATATTTAACTCAGTTTCACAGTGGCTTTCGTGTTTTTGAATATCTTACATTGCGATCTATCTTAGGTGTTATCACTGCACTAGGGATTGCACTAATTGTAGGACCTACGATGATTCGACATTTAAGTTTCAAGCAAATAGGTCAAGTAGTGCGTGATGACGGTCCTGAATCTCATTTGAGTAAAGCAGGAACGCCGACAATGGGTGGAGCGCTAATCTTAGTCGCTATAGCGGTTAGTACTTTGCTGTGGGCTGATCTTAGTAATCGTTATGTTTGGGTTGTTCTTTCAGTAACACTATTATTTGGCATTATTGGCTTTGTTGATGATTATATAAAGTTAGTTCGTCAAGATCCTAAAGGGCTTATAAGCCGTTATAAATATTTCTGGCAATCTGTAGGCGGACTTGGAGCTGCTGTATTTCTATATCAAACAGCAGGCATACCTGCTGAGACAACACTTATCATACCTTTCTTTAAAGATATCCTTATCCCAATGGGCGCGTGGTATATGTTGCTGACGTATTTGGTGATAGTGGGTACTAGTAATGCGGTTAACTTAACGGATGGCTTAGATGGTTTAGCAATTATGCCAACAGTAATGGTGGCAAGTGCCTTAGGTCTGTTTAGTTATGTAACAGGCCATTATCAATTTGCACATTATTTATCGATACCTTTTATTCCGAATGCAGGTGAATTAACAGTGTTTTGTGCTGCAATGGTTGGTGCTGGACTCGGCTTCTTATGGTTTAACACATATCCTGCACAAGTATTTATGGGTGATATTGGTGCTTTGGCATTAGGTGCTGCATTAGGCACAGTAGCAGTACTTGTTAGACAAGAGCTGGTACTACTAATTATGGGCGGTGTATTTGTAATAGAAACCTTATCTGTTGTGCTACAAGTAGGTTCATACAAATTACGTGGTAAACGTGTATTTTTGATGGCACCTATTCACCACCATTATGAGTTAAAAGGCTGGCCTGAGCCTCGTATTATTGTACGCGCATGGATTATTACTGTATTTCTAGTATTAGTTGGTTTAGCGAGTTTGAAAATACGATGAACCCATTGACAAGACAAGCTGATAATGCAAGCTCGATACTGATTATTGGCATTGGCCAGTCAGGATTGTCGAGCGCACGCTTTCTTGTCAAAAATGGCTATACAGTTGCGATGATGGATACACGTGAGTTACCACCAGGACTCAATGTTTTACAAACAGAGTTACCTGAGGTATTGGTCATAACAGGTGGTTTAAATGAAAGCATAATGCTTCAGGCGGATATGATTATTTTAAGTCCAGGTATTGACCCTCGGTTACCTGAGATTATAGCTGCGAAGAAAAAAAACATTGAACTAGTGGGTGATGTTGAATTATTTGCACGTGAAGCAAATGCACCTATTGTTGCTATCACTGGCTCGAATGGTAAAAGTACAGTAACAACGCTAATTGCTGAAATGGCAATAGAATCTAATCAAAAGGTACAAGTAGGCGGTAATTTGGGAACGCCAGTTCTGGAACTACTTATAGAACCAGCCCCAGATTTTTATATAGTCGAATTATCTAGTTTTCAATTAGAGACAGTACGCTCACTAAATGCGTTTGTTGCAACAGTATTGAATGTAACGCCTGATCATATGGACCGATACGATACTGAACAACAGTATAAGGATACCAAAGCAACCATTTATAACGGAAATGGTGTGATGGTGTTGAATCGAGATGATGAGAGCGTTATGCAGTTAGCACGTCATGACCGCAACCAAATCCATTTTAGTTTAGATGCATGTGATGGGGTAGATTTTGGACTGCTTAAAAAAGGCGGCACTACTTGGCTAGCAGAAGGTTCACAAGCTTTACTTCAAGTAGATGAGCTGAAGATTAAAGGTAAACACAATGTTGCAAATGCATTGGCTTCACTTGCGATTGGCTCTGCTATGGGTTTATCAATGGTGGCAATGGTAGCTACTTTGAAACGTTATCCTGGCTTACCTCACCGTTGTAATTTAGTCGCTAATATTAATGGCATTCAGTGGTTCAATGATTCTAAAGCAACTAATGTTGGTGCGTGTATTGCTGCCATTGAGGGCATAGCAGGTAGCGGCAAAATAATTTTGATAGCTGGTGGTGTAGCTAAGGATCAAGATTTCACGGGCTTAACAGCTGTGATTAATAAATATGTGACTGCAGTGATTGTGCTGGGGCAAGATGCCAAGCTTATAGAAGCAGTTGTACCAAAGGAAGTGAATACCTACTACGTAGAAACAATAGACTGTGCTGTAAAACAAGCAAAAGATATTGCTGAATCTGGTTCTAATGTATTGCTATCACCTGCATGTGCAAGTTTTGATATGTTTAGTGGGTATGAGCAGCGTGGAGAAGCGTTTGAAACGGCAGTGGAGAAATTAGTGTGAGTACTTCTCCAATTCATTCTGATAGATACTTATTACTAATTGTAATGGCAATTCTAAGTTTAGGATTAGTGATGGTGGGTTCTGCTTCAATCAGTATTGCAGCTAGTAAACTTGATCAGCCTTTTTATTATTTTAGTCGTCAAGCAATCTTTGCTTGTATTGGTATCACGGTAGCATGGGGAATGCTTTCAGTTCGTTTATCATTCTGGCAACAAAATGCACCAACGTTATTAGTGATTGGCATTATATTGCTAGTTTTAGTATTGATCCCAGGCATTGGCCGAGAAGTAAATGGAAGTCGACGCTGGTTACCATTGGGACCTATTAATGTCCAAGTTGCAGAAATAATTAAGCTATTTGCAATTATATATATAGCAGATTATTTGCAACGACATAGAGGTCAATTAAAAAAATCCTTTTTCAAAATCTTTGCACCACTGGTATTAGTAGCACTTGCAGCAGGGTTATTAATCGTGCAACCAGATCTCGGTTCAGTGGTTGTTATTTTATCAACAGTGTTAGCTATGTTGTTCTTAGGGGGCGCTAGGCTAGATGTATTCGCAGCATTAACAGCATTATTAGCAATAGGATTTACAGCAGCAGTTTATTTAGCACCATATAGAATGCTTCGTATACAAAGCTTTATGGATCCATGGGCTGATCAATTTGGTAGTGGATTTCAATTAACGCAAGCATTAATTGCATTTGGTCGTGGTGACTGGCTAGGTGTAGGCCTAGGTAGCAGTATGCAAAAATTATCCTACTTACCTGAAGCTCATACTGACTTTTTATATTCAATATTAGCTGAAGAGTTAGGCTTGATCGGTGCGATGAGTACGATTGTCTTATTCACTTTATTTATTTGGCGTGCCCTTTCAATAGGTCGGGCAGCAGAACTTGCAGGTCAAGTATTTGCAGCTCAAATCGCATATGGGATAGGGATTTGGTTAGGTATTCAAGCTTGCGTAAATATGGGTGTAAATATGGGGGTATTACCTACTAAGGGATTAACACTACCATTAATGAGTTACGGAGGCAGTAGTTTGGTGATTGCTTGCGTTGCAATTGCATTATTACTTCGTGTTGATCTTGAAACCCGTTATCCAGAAAAAGCGGCAGTGAGGGTCAAACGATGACTGCTCGCATACTAATTATGGCTGGTGGCACAGGCGGACATGTTTTTCCTGCTTTAGCAGTGGCTGATGAACTTAGCTCACAAGGACATTCTATAGCTTGGATTGGTACATCAAAGGGAATTGAAGCGAAGTTAGTACCAGCTTCAAACTATCCATTAAATATTATTAGCGTACAAGGCCTGCGTGGTAATGGTGTGTTGGGTTGGATATTAGCTCCGTTTAAATTGATAAAAGCCGTTAGCGAAGCAATCAGTATCATCAAGCAATTTAAACCAGACGTTGTACTGGGTTTAGGTGGTTTTGCATCAGGTCCAGGTGGTGTTGCGGCCAAGTTATTGGGTATACCATTAGTCATTCATGAGCAAAATGCAATTCCAGGGTTAACAAATCGTGCATTGTCAGTTATTGCTAATAGAGTGTTAGAGGGCTTCCCTCAAAGCTTCAAAGCAACAAAACATGCAGAATGGGTAGGAAATCCTGTGCGTAAGGCGATAGAACAATTATTGCCTCCAAAACAACGGTTTTCAGAACGAAATGATGCAATACATGTGCTCGTTCTGGGGGGGAGTTTAGGCGCTAAATCACTTAATACACTATTACCTCAGGCATTTTCTGAGATAACAACAGCTATAGAAATTAAACATCAATGTGGTCCTAAGCATGTTAATGATTGCCAGCAAAATTACACAAATGCAGAAGTTAATGCAGAAGTAACTGCTTTCATTGATTCAATGGCCGATGCATATGGATGGGCTGATTTAGTTATATGCCGAGCAGGCGCCTTAACCATAGCTGAACTTACTGCTGCTGGTGTAGGAGCATTGTTAGTGCCATATCCTTATGCCGTAGATGATCATCAAACACATAATGCTCAGGCGCTAGTAGATGCGAATGCAGCAATCATTATGCAGGAAAGTGAGTTGTCACTTGAGTCAATTACAAAAGCGATAGCGGGCTTAGTAAGTAAACGTGACTCGTTACTTTCTATGGCTGAAATGGCAAGAAGCTTGGTAAGAATAGGAACGACAAAGCAAATAGCGAGTATTTGTTTGGAGGTGACACATGGATAAATTAACGTCTGCAATGCAAAGTCGCGTCAAACACATACATTTCATCGGCATTGGTGGCGTTGGTATGGGCGGGATTGCAGAAGTATTACTAAATCTTGGGTATCAGGTTTCTGGGTCTGACCTAGCCAATAATGCACTGATTGAGCACTTACGAACCATAGGTGCAAAAGTGATGATTGGTCATGACCCTGCTTATTTGAATAATGCTGATGTGGTGGTGGTAACTACAGCAGTGTCAGAAGACAATGTTGAACTAAGCGCAGCAAGAGAGCAACGTATTCCAGTTGTGCCACGTGCAGAAATGTTAGCGGAACTTATGCGCTTTAGTTATGGCATAGCGATCGCCGGAACGCATGGAAAAACAACAACAACAAGCTTAGTAGCTGCATTACTAAGTGAAGGTGGCCTTGATCCTACATTTGTAATCGGTGGACGATTAAATAGTGCAAGCAGTAATGCAAGGTTAGGGTCTGGACGATATTTAGTTGCTGAAGCAGATGAAAGTGATGCTTCATTTCTATTCTTACAACCGATGATTTCAGTTGTGACAAATGTTGATGAAGATCATATGTCGACTTATGACAATGATTTTGAGAAGTTAAAAGCAACGTTTGTTGAGTTTCTTCATCACTTGCCATTTTACGGTTTAGCGGTGATGTGTCTTGATGATCCTGTAGTACGTGAACTATTGACCGATGTTATTCGTCCCGTTATGACCTATGGTACTAATGAAAACGCAGACTTCCAAATTATTGATTTGACACAAACAAAAGGCTTGAGTCACTTTAGTGTTATCGATAAAAAAGCAGGGCATACATTCGCTATTAATCTGAATATGCCAGGGTTACACAATGCTTTGAATGCAACTGCTGGTTTAGCAGTTGCTAGAACCTTAGGGGTTTCAATTGAAGCTTGTCAAAGCGCCTTGTCTACTTTCGCAGGCGTGAATCGACGATTTGATGTGTTAGGTGATATACGAACAAGAAATGGTATTGCAACATTAGTAGATGACTATGGGCACCACCCGACTGAAATTACTGCCACAGTTTCTGCTGTGCGTGATGGTTGGAATGACAGCCGCTTAGTTGTAATCTTTCAACCGCATCGATATACACGAACACGAGATTTATTTGAAGACTTTGCACATGTATTGTCGGATGTCGATGTTTTGATTGTGATGGAAGTTTATTCAGCGGGTGAAGCTAAGATTGCTGGTGCTGATGCTAAGAGCTTATGTCGTTCTATTCGTTTACGAGGCAAGGTTGAACCAATATTTGTAGAAGATAAACAAGAGTTATTTAGTTTATTACCAATGGTACTAAATGGAAATGACTTAGTGTTGACTTTAGGTGCTGGAGATATTGGGCGAATAGCAAGAGAAATACCTGAGCAATTGGGAGGAATTTCTTAATGTTTACTGATTTACAAGGGGAATTAAGACTAAATGAACCTTTGTCGAAGCACACATCGTGGCGTGTAGGTGGTATTGCACAACGATTCTACCGGCCTGAAAGTGTAAAAGACTTAGCTATATTTTTAGCGCAGTTACCAAAAAATGAAAAAATATTTTGGTTAGGGCTAGGTAGCAATGTTTTAGTACGAGATGGTGGGTTTTCTGGCACAGTTATTTCTACCGCAGGTACTTTGCAACAATTAGAAATCAAGGGCCAGGAAGTGTCATTTGAAGTAGGTACATACTGCGGAAAATTAGCTAAAAAAGCAGCACAATCTGGTTTGACTGGAAGTGCCTTTTTAGCGGGGATTCCTGGCACAATGGGCGGTGCTTTGGCAATGAATGCTGGTGCTCATCAAAGTGAAACATGGGATTGGGTCACGGAGATAACAACAGTAGATCGTTTAGGCACAATACGACTCCGTAAACCTGAAGATTTTAAGGTGAGCTATCGTCATGTTGAAGTGCATGAGGGAGAGTGGTTTGTAGCAGCTAAACTAGGATTAAAACTAGGTGATTCAGCAAACGAATTAGAACAGATAAAGACATTATTAAAACGGCGTAACGTGAGTCAACCTACTAATCAACCTTGTGCTGGTTCAGTATTTCGTAATCCAGAAGGTGACTTCGCTGGAAGATTGATTGAAACGGGTGGTTATAAAGGTTTGAGTATTGGTGGTGCAAGTGTATCTGAGAAGCATGCCAACTTTATAGTAAGTAACGGTTCTGCTACAGCAGCAGATATTGAAGCATTGATTGGCGTAGTTCAGCAAAAAGTAAGCTTGAGCTCTGGAGTTACTTTAGTTCCTGAAGTGCATATCATTGGAGAAAGTGCATGAGTACTTCAGTGAAAATAGCTGCTGAATTTGGCCGTGTAGCGGTACTAATGGGTGGGCGATCTGCCGAAAGAAGTATTTCCTTAAATAGTGGCCAAGAAGTATTGAATAGTTTGCTTGAAGGAGGCATTGATGCTCATCGAATTGATGTTGATGTCAATGTAAGCAAGCATTTACGTGATGGAAAGTTTGATCGTGCATTTATCATCTTACATGGCCGAGGTGGTGAAGATGGAGAAATCCAAGGTGTTTTACGGTCATTAGATATTCCTTTTACTGGAAGCGATATAACTGCTTCAGTGCTATCAATGAATAAGCTGATTAGTAAGCAAGTTTGGATTGAGCACGGGTTGTCGACAGCAAAATTTGTGCAAGTTACCGTTAATAGTGATTGCAATGCTGTTATCGAGAGTGTGGGATTACCACTTATTATTAAACCCGTTAATGAAGGGTCTAGTATTGGTATGACTAAGGTTTCATCTGCTGATGAGTTAGAACAAGCGATTCGTTTAGCAATTCAATTTGATGCAGAAGTTATTGCTGAGCAATGGATAGAAGGTGAAGAATATACTGTTTCGGTATTAAACAATCAGCTTCTACCCACGATTAAATTGAAAACACCGAATGATTTTTATGATTTTGAAGCAAAATATAAGTCGAATACAACGGAATATTTGTGTCCTTGTGGCTTGAATGAAGATGACGAAGCTGAATGTAAGAATTTAGCACTAAAAGCATTTATAGCTTTAAGAATGACTGGCTGGGGACGCATTGATTTTATGCGTGATACAAATGGACAGTTTTATTTACTTGAAGCTAATAGTGTTCCAGGTATGACCGCTCACAGCTTAGTACCTATGGCTGCAAAACAGGCAGGTATAAGTTTTGAGCAATTAGTATGGCAAATACTTGAAAGCAGCATGGAGGGTAAGGCTAATGGCTAAAACTCTTAATCGCCGAGGTGCTACACGAAAGCCAGTAAGCAAAAAGCAGCCAGTTATTCCATGGTTATTATGGCTACGTCATACAGTCATACTGTCAGTGATATCAACTGTGATAGTAGGCGTTTTCTGGCTACAAAAGGACGATACATTACCCATTTTGCATGTGACAGTAGATGGCGATTTTAAACACGTTGATAAAGCGAAGCTTGTGAAGGCAGTTAAGCCTTATGTGACGGGTAGTTTTATCAATATTGATGTAGTGAAATTACGTGAAGCAGGTGAAGCTGCACCATGGGTTAAGCAGGTACAGGTAAAAAGAAGCTGGCCTGACACAATACATCTAGTAGTTGAAGAGCAACGGGCAATTGCCAATTGGGACAAACATGCACTGGTGAATAGTGACGGTGAGCTTTTTTCCCCAGCTAAAGATAGCTTTCCTAAAGGTTTAGCAATTTTAGAAGGCCCCGAAATGACCAGTAAACTAATGGTGAAGCGTTATATGGAAATATCAGCGATATTGAAACCGGTTGATTTAGTGATAGCCACGATTACGATGGATAAGCGTAGATCGTGGACATTAAATATGAAGAAAGGTATGACAGTTAAATTAGGTAGAGCAGACAGTAAAAGACGTTTAGAGCGATTTTTATCTGTGTATAAAACACAGCTTTCTCAGTTAGAAAATGAGATAAATATTATTGATATGCGCTATACCAACGGATTAGCAATAAATTGGAAATCAGGCCATCAACCTGAGCTTAATGGGGCTGTATGATGTCAAAAAGAAGTGAAAGAGACTTAATTGTCGGTTTGGATATTGGAACATCGAAGGTGGTCGCTATTGTTGCGGCACCAAATTTAGATGCCGGTCCAAAAGATAACGCACTTGATATTATCGGGATAGGATCACACCCTGCCCGAGGTATGAAAAAAGGCGTTGTGATTAATATCGAATCGACAGTGCAATCTATTCAACGTGCAGTTGAAGAAGCTGAGTTAATGGCGGGCTGCCAAATACATTCCGTTTATGCAGGCATTGCTGGAAGTCATATTAGAAGCTTAAATTCTCACGGTACGGTCGCTATAAGAGATAAAGAAGTAACACAAGGTGATATAGACCGTGTACTTGATGCTGCAAAAGCAGTTCATTTTCCTGGTGATCAACAACTACTGCATGTACTGCCACAAGAGTACATTATCGATAATCAAGAAGGTATTCGTGAACCTGTTGGAATGTCAGGCGTTCGCCTAGAAGCCAAAGTGCACTTAATTACAGGTGCGGTAAGTGCTGCTCAGAATATTAGTAAATGTATAGAGCGATGTGGCTTGACAGTCGATGGCATTATCTTAGAGCAAATGGCATCTAGTTATTCTGTGTTAGAACAAGATGAAAAAGAATTAGGTGTTTGTTTAGTTGATATAGGTGGTGGAACAACAGATATTGCGGTTTTCCTTGATGGGGCTATTAGACATACAGCTGTTATTCCAATTGCAGGCGACCAAGTTACTAATGATATTGCAGTCGCTTTACGCACACCAACACAATATGCAGATGAAATCAAAATGAAGTATGCCTGCGCTTTAACGCAACTCGCACGTGAAGATGAAACTATTGAAGTACCAAGTGTAGGCGACCGTCCACCAAGACAATTAGCAAGGCAGACATTAGCTGAAGTGGTTGAGCCTAGATATGAAGAGTTACTAATGCTAGTACAGGCCGAATTGAGACGAAGCGGCTTTGAAGAGCTGCTAGCTGCAGGTGTTGTACTGACAGGCGGAAGCTCAAAAATGGAAGGTGTTGTTGAGCTAGCCGAAGAAGTATTTCACCTGCCAGTTCGCCTCGGATTACCAAAACATGTTGGCGGATTAGTTGAAGTTGTAAGAAACCCGATTCATGCAACAGGGGTTGGGTTGCTGTTATTTGGTAATGAAGGTGAATTAGTGAGACAGAGTCAGGGCAAGCCTACGAGTGAATTTAAAGGCATGTTAGCAAGAATGAAAAGTTGGTTCCAAGGCAATTTTTAAGCGTTTATAAATTTAATTTATATAGAAAATTAGAGTAAATCAGGGGAGAGAGAAAATGACATTTGAATTAATTGATACCTACACAGAAAATGCGGTGATCAAAGTTATAGGCGTTGGTGGCGGTGGTGGTAATGCACTTGAGCACATGGTTCTAAACGAAATTGAAGGTGTAGATTTCATTTGTGCAAACACTGATGCACAAGCATTGCGTAAAAGTGCTGCTACAACACAATTACAATTAGGTACAGATATTACAAAAGGGCTAGGCGCCGGTGCCAATCCTGATGTGGGGCGTCAAGCAGCATTAGAAGATCGCGAACGTATTATGGATGTAATTAAAGGCGCAGATATGATCTTTATTACAGCTGGTATGGGTGGTGGTACAGGCACTGGTGCAGCACCTGTTGTAGCACAAGTTGCTAAAGAAATGGGTATATTAACCGTCGCTGTTGTAACTAAACCATTCCCATTTGAAGGTGGAAAGCGCCTCAAGATTGCTGATGCAGGCATAGAAGAATTAAGCCAACATGTAGATTCTTTAATAACTATTCCTAATGAAAAACTGCTAGCAGTACTAGGCCGTGAAATGACACTACTAGGTGCATTTAAAGCGGCTAATGATGTGTTACTCGGTGCTGTACAAGGCATTGCTGAATTAATCACTCGTGAAGGTATGATTAATGTCGATTTTGCGGACGTGCGTACTGTTATGTCTGAAATGGGTATGGCAATGATGGGGACAGGTCAAGCATCTGGCGAGAATCGCGCTAAAGAAGCAGCCCAGTTAGCTGTTTCTAGTCCACTATTAGAAGATATTGATTTGTCGGGTGCTCGTGGTGTGTTGGTCAATATTACGGGTGGTCTAGATTTAGGGATTGGCGAATTCGAAGATGTCGGTAATACCATCAAAGAATTTGCATCTGATGATGCAACTGTTGTTGTTGGTACAGTCATTGACCCTGAAATGATGGATGAAATCCGTGTAACGGTTGTTGCGACAGGACTTGGCGGTGAGAGAGTAGCGCAAGTAGCATTAACACCTGAAGTTATAAAACCTCAAATTGAAATTGTTAAAAAGGCTACAGAAGTCGATTACGATATCCCAACAGTTAAGCGTAATGAGGAGCTAACACAGCAAAAACAAGTGGCTAATGGTGATGTAAATATGGACTACTTAGATATTCCAGCATTCCTACGTCGACAAGCTGACTAAAGGCTTAGCTAGCTGGAAGACTGAATCCTATGATATTATAATATATTGTTAAGATTTTTAAGAGAGAGGGTTACGCCGTGATAAAGCAGAGAACACTGAAAAATGTGATTCGCGCCACTGGTGTTGGATTGCATAGTGGTGACACTGTTTACCTTACGTTGCGCCCGGCCGCTCCTAATTCAGGGATTGTTTTTCGACGTGTTGACCTCGACCCGGTGGTAGAGATTGAAGCAAAAGCAGAAAATGTAGGTGAAACATTACTGTCTACCAGTTTGGTCCAGCATGGACAGAGTGTGTCGACAGTTGAGCATTTACTATCTGCATTTGCAGGTTTAGGTATTGATAATGCGTGCATCGATATCAATGCTTCAGAAGTCCCTATTATGGATGGTAGTGCAGGGCCTTTTGTTTTTTTAATACAGTCTGCAGGTATAGAAGAGCAATCAGTACCCAAACAATTTATTCGTATCAAAAAGCCAATCGTATTAGAAGATGGCGATAAGTGGGCTAAGTTCGAGCCTTTCGATGGGTTTAAAGTGTCATTTACCATTGATTTCGAGCATCCAGCTTTTAAGGGACGACCGCAACAAGTAGATGTTGATTTCTCCTCCACATCTTTTGTTCGTGAAGTTAGCCGTGCTCGTACATTTGGTTTTATAAAAGATATCGAAAAATTGCGTGAAAATAATCTTGCGTTGGGTGCAAGTGTCGATAATGCCATTGCCTTGGATGATTATCGTATTGTGAATGAAGATGGTCTTCGTTATGAAGATGAGTTTGTACGCCACAAAGTGTTAGATGCTATTGGTGACTTATATTTGCTTGGACATAGTTTAATTGGTGCATTTAGTGGTTATAAATCTGGTCATGAGGTGAATAACAAACTGCTCAGAAAATTATTAAAAGAAACTGATGCATGGGAATTGGTTAGTTTTGATGAAGAAAAAGATGCTCCTATTTCATTTAGTCGGCCAGCAGCCTCAGTTGTAACAAGTTAATTTTATTATTGATGACGCTGAGAGAGTCTTTTAAGAGCTTCTTTCAGCGGGCCTTCTTCGAGACTATCTGCTGTTTGCTGCAAGGATGTGGCCGCATCGTCGGAAAGTGATAATGAAGGTGGTTTTGAGTTTAGTGAAGAGGTGTTCTTAGGCCTCACTCTTACATCAAGCTTGTTGACAATTTGTGGAAGGTGTTTCGATAAGGTGCTACATAATATTGGCGCTTGAAAACGAAGTAAACTGGCATAGCTTGCATTATCAGTATGAATGACTAAAGTGTGTTCATTTACATTTGCTAGGTGACAGTGGTCTGCAAATTGTGGTGGCATAACTTGCTTTAGAATGCTATTTAAATGCTCGAGTTGTTGGGCACGCTGTGACAGCTTACTCAATTGACTACTTTTATTGTAGATAGAACTAATGCGTTCAAGTTTATTAGACATATAATAGTGATGGCTTTTGGTTGAAGGGTAAAGAATATGCAAGTTATCATTATATCGTCAAAGAATGCTACACATAAACACCTACATATTTCCTTTAGAAATTTTTTGTGGTGTGCTACTTTTCTGTTTTTTGTCGCCACAAGTATTGCAGTTTCCTCCAATAGAAGCCTATCAGAAGCAGAAACTATAATCCTAGAGGATGTGCCTTCAAAGTCATTGTTATCTGAGATTGTTAGTACCAAAAACGATGAAAAAAGTGAAAATATCACTCATTACGCAAAACGTTTAGGACAACTTCAAGCAGAATCAATCCGACTTAATGCAATTGCAGAAAAAATGGCCGAAGTTACTGGGGTAGATCTCTCTGTTTTTGAATTGTCAGAGCTACCTGCACAAGGAGGCTTAAATGATAGTGGCGACACAATTACAAGTGAAGATCTTCAGTCGGAACTAGATAAACTGAGAGTGTCATTTAAGAAGCAAAGTGAACAATTGTCGTTACTCGGTGATGTTTATCTGGTTAGAGATAGTATAACTTCTGCTATTCCTCAGGGAATGCCAGTTTTAGATGGGTGGATTTCATCTGGTTATGGTTATAGAACAGATCCTTTTAATGGTAAAAAAACGATGCATAGAGGTCTCGATTTTGCTGGGCGGTCAGGCAGTAATATCTTAGCTGTTGCAGATGGAATTGTATCGTGGACAGGCACACGTAGTGGCTATGGAAAGATGATTGATATTGACCATGGAAATGGTTATATCAGCCGATATGCACATAATAAAAAGTTAATAGTAACAGTTGGGATGAGAATTGAAAAAGGCGATACTATCGCGTTAATGGGGTCAACAGGAAGATCGACTGGACCACATGTGCATTTTGAAATTTTACGCGATGGAAAAGTCCTTAACCCTTATAAGTTTGTTAAAGGTTAGTACTTGATAATAGGAATTACAATCCCCATTTAATATTCTAATTATAGTTTAGACCTAACAGTTTCCTACACGTTATAATCGTACAGTTTTATTACATAATCTTTTACGGACAAAAGTTCCGCAATACACAGGTAGTCACAAGCAATGGTAAGCAAGTTTTTTAGCAAAATATTTGGCAGTCGTAATGACCGCGTGATTAAACAATTACGAAAAAGTGTAGAGAAGATTAGTTCTTTAGAGTCTGACATTGAACAGCTTGATGATGTAGCCCTGCAAGGGAAAACAGTTGAGTTTCGCCAACGTTTTTCAGATGGGGAAACCTTAGACGACTTACTGCCAGAAGCATTTTCTGTGGTTAGAGAGGCTGGTAAACGAGCTTTAGGCATGCGTCACTTTGATGTTCAAATGATCGGTGGCATGGTGCTTAACCAAGGCAAGATTGCAGAAATGCGTACTGGTGAAGGTAAAACACTTGTCGCAACATTATCTGTATACCTTAATGCACTTGAGGGCGAAGGTGTCCATGTTATTACCGTGAATGACTATCTAGCGCAGCGTGACTCTGCTTGGATGAGTCAGCTGTATAGCTTTTTAGGCATGACAACAGGTGTGATTATCTCTGGTTTAGCGCCTGATGAGCGCCGTGCAGCCTACGCGTGCGATATTACTTACGGCACTAATAATGAATTTGGTTTCGATTATTTACGTGACAATATGGCTTTTAGCCTTGAAGAAAAAGTACAACGTAAATTACATTTTGCCGTTATCGATGAGGTTGATTCAATTCTAATTGATGAAGCTAGAACGCCACTAATTATTTCTGGGGCGGCTGAAGATAGCTCTGAGTTATATAAGCGTGTTGATACATTAATACCAAACTTGACTAGACAGATTGGAGAAGACGAAGAAATTGAAGTAGAGGGTGACTTTACTCTTGATGAAAAAGCAAAACAAGTTCATTTCACAGAAGCGGGTCATGAAAAGATAGAAAACTTGTTAGCGTCAGAAGGCTTGCTAAGTGAAGATGGAAGCTTATACGATGCTAGCAATATTAGCCCTGTCTCTTATACACATCTGACGCTGCCGACGATCTACTCTGTGTAG
>CAJXPP010000017.1 GCA_913058195.1 uncultured Gammaproteobacteria bacterium
TTCCTAATGATTTTCGCCGCAATGTGATGAATTCTGAATTGGCGGTTGAATATGCAACTACCTCGAAAGAAGAATTAAAGGAATTACCGCGCCGCGTTAAAATTGCAGGCCGTTTGATGACTAAGCGAGTGATGGGTAAAGCGAGTTTTGCCAATATTCGTGATATGTCAGGTGATATGCAGCTGTATGTTAAACGCGATGATTTAGCTGAAGGCGTTTATGGTGAGTTCAAACGTTGGGACCTAGGCGATATTATTGCTGCTGAGGGCACTATGTTTCGCACTCAAAAAGGTGAGTTATCCGTTTTAGTCGATGATATTCGCTTATTAACGAAATCATTACGCCCACTACCAGAAAAATTCCACGGTTTATCTGATCAAGAAATGCGTTATCGCCAACGTTATGTTGACTTGATTATGAATGAAGTTAGTCGTGAAACATTTATTATTCGTACCAAAGTGATTGATGGAATTCGACGCTTTTTGATGGCTAAAAACTATCTAGAAGTAGAAACTCCAATGATGCATGTTATTCCTGGAGGTGCAACGGCACGACCTTTTACAACGCATCATAATGCCCTTGATATGCCTTTATATTTACGCGTTGCTCCTGAACTGTATTTGAAACGTTTAGTCGTGGGTGGTTTTGAACGTGTATTTGAAATCAATCGTAACTTTCGTAATGAAGGCTTATCTACTCGTCATAATCCTGAATTTACAATGGTTGAGTTTTACCAAGCTTATTCAGATTACAAAGATTTAATGGATTTGACTGAAGAGATGTTACGAACAGTGACACAGGATGTTCTAGGTACATCACAAGTGCATTATCAAGGCACTGATTTAGATTTCGGTAAACCATTCCACCGTATGACGGTGAATGAATCTATCTTGCAGTTTAATGCTGATATTTCTGCTGACCAGTTAGCCACAATCGAAGCGGCTAGAAGTGTTGCCGAAGATTTAGGTATACCGTTAAAAGATAGTTATGGTTTAGGTAAAGTCCAAATTGAGATCTTTGAGAAAACGGTTGAACATCGTTTGATGGAGCCGACCTTCATTACTGCTTACCCAACTGAAGTATCACCGTTGGCACGACGCAGTGATGCTGATCCGTTTGTCACCGATCGTTTTGAGTTCTTTGTTGGCGGTCGCGAAATTGCTAATGGCTTCTCAGAGCTTAATGATTCAGAAGATCAGGCTGAACGATTCCAAGCACAAGTGGCTGAAAAAGATGCTGGTGATGATGAAGCGATGCACTTTGATGATGATTATATTCGTGCATTAGAATACGGAATGCCACCAACAGCAGGGGAAGGTATTGGTATTGACCGATTGGTGATGCTATTAACTGATTCACCCACGATAAGAGATGTATTGTTATTCCCTCATATGCGTCCTGAGATAGCAGACTAGGAAATAATTAATTGTATACCGCTAGCTTATATTACACATAGGCTAGCGGTATGATTTTTTAAAGCTTAAAAGCCAAATAGCGATAGCGCTTCCTTATATTCATCACTGTTCTCATCTAATTCAACGACGCTGATAGCGGTATCAACGCCGAGCTTTTTGAAAGCAGGTACTTTTTCAAGCTCTTCTTCACTAAGCGCTCTATCGGTGTTCATATAGCTTTGTAGGCGTGCGACCTGAACTAAATCTGCTAAATCCGGCCCATTTTCACTATCACGTGTTAGGTTGTTTTGCTCTGCAACAGCTGTAACCAGAGCTTCAGGGAATTTCCAGCTTCTTAAAATTTCTGCACCTACTTCTGCATGAATATTTTCAATGACAGCATTCAATGCCGCAGTATCTTTGAGAAGTTCTGGTTTTTCATCTGCTTTCATCAAAATAGGTAAAACACCAATCTCATGGATAAGTCCTGCTAACATCGCTTCATCTGATTTTATGTTCGCATGTTTACTAGCTAAAACCTGACAGATTGCAGATACGTCAATAGTGTGTTCCCACAAATCATGTAGGCGATCATCAAGGTTACGAGTGGTTGCTTGGAACATTTGTTCCATAACTAAACTGGTGACAAGGCTACGTACAATTTTTAGCCCTAGTCGCGCAACGGCCATTTGAATTGTATCGATTTCAATTCGTCCGCGATAGAGTGGGCTATTTGCGACTTTTAATAGTCGTGTTGATAGGGCTGCATCGGTTATAATAATCTCTGATAAATCAGCAGCTGAAGCTTCAGGGTCATCAACAACATCGCGAACACGTAATGCAACTTCGGGTAATGTTGGTAATACTAAGGTGCCGCTTTTTAAATCGTTTAGTAGTTCATTATGGAAGACTTCTTGTTCGGTCATGGTGTCTCATTTTTAAATGTGATTTGAAGTAAAGGCCATTTTCAGTTATTTTGCTTGGTTTGCCAACCGTTTTTTCTATTAATCAGGTGCTAAGTTGAACGACGACTTTCCAAGAATTAAACGCCTTCCACCCTATGTGTTCAATATCGTTAACGATTTGAAAGCAGAAGCACGTGCGCGAGGTGAGGATATTATTGACTTTGGCATGGGTAATCCAGATAAACCTGCGCCGCAGCATGTTATCGATAAATTAACAGAAGCGGCTCAACGTCCAGATACACATCGTTATTCTGTTTCGCGCGGAATTCCACGTTTACGCAAAGCGGTATGTAATTGGTATCAGCGTAAATTTGATGTCACTTTAGATCATGAAACAGAAACAATCGTTACAATTGGTTCTAAAGAAGGTTTAGCACATTTAGCGCTTGCGACTGTTGGGCCGGGTGATGCGATTTTAGTACCTAATCCTGCTTATCCAATCCATCCTTATGGTTTTGTTATTTCTGGCGCAGATATTCGGCATGTACCACTTATATCTGGCGGTGACTTTTTTGCGGAGTTAGAAAAATCAGTCAAAGATTCATGGCCAAAACCAAAAATGTTGGTATTGAATTTTCCAGGAAACCCAACAACACAGTGTGTTGATTTAGAGTTTTTTGAGCGGGTTGTGGCCTTTGCTAAAGAGCATGAAATTTGGGTTGTACATGATCTTGCTTATGGTGAAATAACCTTCGATGGCTATAAAGCACCTTCTATTTTGCAAGTGCCAGGCGCTAAAGATGTTGCAGTTGAGTTTTACACTTTATCTAAGACCTACAATATGCCTGGTTGGCGAGTGGGCTTTATGTCTGGTAATCCAACCTTAGTGTCTGCATTGGCACGAATGAAGTCTTATTTAGATTACGGTATGTTCACACCTATTCAAGTGGCAGCGATTGCGGCCCTAGATGGTCCACAAGAGTGTGTTGCTGAAATTGTCGAGACCTATAGAAGTCGCCGCGACGTATTATGTGATGGTCTGAATTCGATTGGCTGGGAAGTTGAAAAGCCGAAAGCGACCATGTTTGTCTGGGCTAAAATACCAGAAAAATACCGTGAAATGGGTTCATTAGAATTTACGAAAAAATTACTCAAAGAAGCTAGAGTAGCTGTTTCACCAGGGATTGGTTTTGGTGAATATGGTGATGATCATGTACGTTTTGGTTTAATTGAAAATGAACACCGTACACGTCAGGCTGTTCGCGGCATTCGCGATATGTTTAGAAAAGGTTAGGAGATAACGTGCAATCAGTAAAAATCGGTGTACTTGGTTTGGGTACAGTAGGTAGTGGTACGGTAAATGTATTAAATCGTAACCTGAAAGAAATTACTCGTCGTGCTGGCCGCGGTATTGAAATTAGCCGAGCGGCAGATCGTGATTTATCAAGCGAAAAGAATTGTAATACGGATGATATTACACTGACTGATAATGCGATGGATATCGTTAACGATCCTGATATTCAGGTAGTGGTTGAGTTAATAGGCGGTACAGGTATCGCTTATGATCTCGTGCTACAAGCTATTGAAAATGGGAAACATGTTGTTACTGCTAATAAAGCACTCATTGCAACACACGGTAATGAGTTGTTTGCTAAAGCACAAGAAAATGGCGTTACCATTGGTTTTGAGGCGGCAGTTGCTGGTGGTATTCCAATTATTAAAGCCATGCGTGAAGGTTTAGCTGCAAATAGAATTGAATGGTTAGCAGGAATCATCAATGGTACAGGTAACTTCATCCTGACTGAAATGCGTGACAAAGGCCGTGACTTTGCAGATGTATTAGCTGAAGCTCAAGCATTAGGTTATGCAGAGGCTGATCCAACTTTCGATGTTGAAGGTATTGATGCTGCTCATAAGTTAACCATTATGGCTTCAATCGCTTTTGGTATTCCATTACAGTTCGATAAAGCCTATACCGAAGGTATTAGTCAAATATCACAAGATGATGTGAAATTTGCAGCTGAATTAGGTTATCGCATTAAACATCTTGGTATTGCTAAAAAGACCGAACACGGTGTTGAGCTTCGCGTTCATCCAACCATGATTCCTCACCGACGTTTAATTGCTAATGTCGATGGTGTTATGAACGCTGTGTTGGTTCAAGGTGATGCTGTTGGCCCTACATTATATTATGGTGCCGGTGCGGGTTCTGATGCCACAGCTTCAGCTGTTGTCGCTGATATCATTGATATAGTGCGTACATTAACAACGGATCCTGAAAATCGTGTACCTCATTTAGCTTTCCAACCAGATGCACTAACAGATACGCCCATCTTGCCAATCTCTGAGGTTGTAACATCGTATTATTTACGTGTTCATACGGAAGATAAACCAGGCGTATTGGCAGATATTACAGGCATCTTGAGTAAGCAAAGCATCAGCATTGAAGCTATATTGCAAAAAGAACCTGAAAAGCAAGGCGGTATTGTGCCAGTTATCATGCTGACTCAAGAGGTTGCAGAGAAAAATATGGATGCAGCTATTGCTGAAATTGAAGCCTTATCAACAGTTAATGATAAAATCATGCGTATTCGTATGGAATCATTAGGTTAGTTTGTCCGTTTAGTTTGAACGATGAACACCAATAAATTTAAAGAGGAATAATTATGCCATTTCGTCCACGTTACACAGGCCTAATTGAACGATACCGTGACCGTTTGCCAGTAAGTGATGACACTCAGTTGATCAGCTTAGGTGAAGGTAATACACCGCTATTAAAATTGAATAATATCCCTGCTATATTAGGTAAAGATGTTGATATTTACGTCAAATACGAAGGCTTAAATCCAACAGGTTCATTTAAAGATCGTGGTATGACGATGGCTGTAACTAAAGCGGTTGAAGCTGGTAGTAAGGCGATTATTTGTGCGTCGACAGGTAATACGTCAGCCGCCGCCGCAGCATATGCTGCACGAGCTGGTATTACAGCATTTGTATTGATTCCCGATGGCAAAATTGCCCTAGGTAAATTAGCTCAAGCAATGATGCATGATGCGGTAGTTATTCAAATTAAAGGTAACTTTGACGAAGGTATGCAATTAGTCAAAGATGTCGCTGAACATGCACCAGTCACTATTGTTAACTCAATCAACCCTTATCGTCTGCAAGGTCAAAAAACAGCAGCATTTGAGATCGTTGAAGAATTAGGTAAAGCACCTGATTACCACTGTTTACCAGTTGGTAATGCCGGTAATATTACTGCGCATTGGATTGGCTATAGTGAATATGCCTCAGAATGTGGTGATCACGTGACAGATTCATGTGCACTATGCCATGGCGAGTGTAAATTCACTAAAGGTGCCGTTATCGATAAACGACCTAAAATGATTGGCTACCAAGCAGCAGGTAGCGCGCCATTTATGCGTGGTGAAATGGTTGATAGTCCTGAAACAGTGGCAACAGCAATTCGAATTGGCCATCCTCAAAGTTGGGATATGGCTTGGAAGGTTAAGGAAGAATCAGAAGGTTGGTTCGACGAGTGTGATGATGACACTATCTTAGCAGCACAAAAATTATTGGCTGAGAAAGAAGGTATCTTCTGTGAGCCAGCATCAGCTACTTCATTAGCCGGTGCAATGAGAGATATTAAATCAGGTAAAATTCCAGAAGGCAGTACGATTGTGTGTACGCTAACAGGACATGGGTTGAAAGATCCTGATATCGCGATTAAGCAAAGCTCATCACCATTGATTAAAGTGGATGCAAAACTTGATGCTGTACGTGATGCTATTTTGGGCAATATGGCGAAATAGTAACCCTTTACATCACACAGTCGTCCTAATAAGGACGACTGTGTGATGCATATTAAAGCAGGGATACCGAATGAACGAACCTACTGAGCAAGAAATAAAAGCAGCTAAAGTGCCGCATGATATTTTTTTAAGTAATATGATTATGAATCATATCTTATTATTTGCAGGGATCTCGACATTTGGTGCGCAAGGCTTACAATTTTTTCCATTAGTGCCAATACTTTCCATTTCAGCATTGCTCTACACCTTTTACCGCTCAAGTGTGGTTAAACGTGAAGATAGTGAGTTTGTCTATATTCATTGGCAAATTGCACGACGTTGGAGCAAGCTATTTGCTAGTGTTTTAACGCTAATGTTGTCAGTTGCTACTTTTGGTTGGTTGGCTAATCAGCATCTCGGCATGATGAAAGAGATGGTTTATGGCCTTATCGGTGGTTTAGGTTTACTGCCCACCTTGGTGACAGTGCTAGTGCTTATTATTATTGAATCAGACTCACTGCACAATGCTAGGGTTGGTACGATACCTAAATGGGCACGCCGCAAATTCTTAGGTGAAGATTAAGCTTTATTTAGTCTAACGATTACTTTTTCTCGCCATTCGTCTGATAATTCTGCTATTTCACTAGCGTGCTTCATCACCTTCTTAGCATCAATAAAGTCTTTATCAAAATAAGCTTTAAATAAGGTTTTTACTGGCAGTTTAGATGGATGCTGATGTATTAACTCGACCTTATCTCCAGCCTTTAAAGCGCCTACTTGTAATACCTTAAAGTAAATACCTGTCGCAGCATGTTGGATAAAATTCTTAGGCATGCTGTTATCGTCTAGAGCAATACCTAGTTTAAAGCAGGGTACTCTTGGCTGTGTTACTTCTAGAATACAATCATTGATTTTAAGTTGGTCGCCAATACATATTATGGATTCATCAAGCTTAGTGATTGTTAGGTTTTCACCAAACTGTCCGTAATGTAAATCGGGTTTATTAAGGACGTGTTGCCAATGCTGATATTCATCAGCAGAAAAAGCATAAACAGCTTTATGGCCACCACCATGATTTTCAAGGTCAACTTGTTGATCACCTTTAAGCTGTAGTGCTGATAGCGGTATCAAGCCTTCAACAGGTTTCTTAAATATGCTGGTTGAGATTAGCTTGTTATTAAACTCAATTTCTACAGGCAATGACACATTGACTGATAAAAGCTGCACTATTTTTGGAGCACAACAGAGTGGATAACAAGGTTGTGTTCGAAATACACTTTAAAGTCTGGGTAGGTCCATACTGTGATGGGTGGCTCACCTACAGTAGCGCTTACTTGTTCTGCCTGACCAAACTTTTGCGCGACGTGTTCCATCGTCACACCACGAGTTGGGCGAATAACACCTTGTTCCGAATTAGGCACATCATAAGTATCAATAATAGAAATAACTTCTGCTTGTGAGATTGAGGCGGTTGTTAGCAATAATATTGCGGTAATAAAAATGGTTTTAATCATGTCACGCTCCTGTTAGCTGTAGTGATAGCATACTATTGTGGGAGAAATAGCTCAATTAAACTATTGAGATAGAGTTGGCCTTTTTCAGTTGGTCGAATGCGATATATATCACGCGTTAATAAACCATCCGCTTCAGCTTGCCGTAATGCCGCATCAATATGTGAAATTGGGATACCTGCATGCTGATAAAAGAGTGAGGTTGGAAAACCATCAGTTAACCGTAGCGCATTTAACATAAACTCAAAACCAATATCCTGTCTCGATATTTTTTCTTCTGTTAATAGGACGGCTTTTGAGCCAGCGCTATCGATATAAGTTTGTGGTTGTTTTTGTTTTGAGCGACGAGTGATTGATTGCGTGGCGGCATCACTGATCTTGCCGTGAGCACCAGCGCCAATACCAATATAGTCACCAAACTGCCAATAATTCACATTATGCCGACACTGTTGTGTGTTTTTAGCATAAGCAGATACTTCATATTGTTCATAACCAGCTATAGCTAGACGTTGTTGATTAGCAATCTGCCAGTCGATAATAGGATCTTCATCGGGCAGCGTAGGCGGCTGTTGATAAAATAATGTATTAGGCTCAAGCGTTAGTTGGTAATAAGAAATATGGCTTGGTTCTAGACTAATTGCTGTTTCTACATCATGGCGGGCTGATTTTTCTGTTTGATGAGGAAGGCCAAACATAAGATCTAAATTAAAATTATCAAAACCTACTTTATGTGCTGTTTCAATTGCTTTAATCGCTTGTTTGCTATCGTGAATGCGACCTAGTGATGTTAATGCTTGATCATTAAAGCTTTGAATGCCAATAGATAATCGGTTTATACCTAAATCAAGATAATCAGCAAACCGATGTGCTTCAAAAGTCCCTGGGTTTGCTTCAAGTGTAATCTCAATTTGTGGGCTGAATGGAAGCAATGCGCGTAGTGATGAAAATAAACGATCGTACGCTTCAGCAGAAAATAAACTAGGTGTGCCGCCACCGATAAAAATAGTTTGAATTGTTCGTCCCCAAACGGAGGGAAGTTCTTGCTCAAGATCGCGGATTAAAGCATCAATATACGCTGCTTCAGGTAATGTATCTGGCGACTTGTGTGAGTTGAAATCGCAATAAGGACATTTACGCACACACCAAGGTACATGAATATAAAGGCTAAGCGGTGGTAGGGCAGTAAAATTAAACATAGTTATTGAAGAGCCTTGGGTTTCCAACCAGATTTCCATAGGGTTAATGGAATAATGGCCGGTGGTTTGCCATTTTTCTCAAACCATGAATCAACGGCATAGCGGGTATTAGATTCGATTTCGGTAATTGTCGCAGTATTATGTGGAGACAATAAGCCACCGCGAGACGTCCTTGATGCTTGTCGGTGAAGTACTATTAGATTAGCCTCAGATAACATACGTAAATAAACCGTCGTATTGGTCGCTTCATCAATGCAATCTAACTGACCGTTTAAGCCGTTAGAAGTATAGTTCTTTGCACGATCTATAGAGGTGCCAGCTTGTTGTCCTGTCATTGTTTCGAGTAAGGAAATCGCCAATTTAAGCTGTTTACGTTCTTGTTGTGCATTAACTGCTGGAGGAGAAAACAATGCTTCTACTGTTGCCCATTGTGATGGTGATAAATGGATAAAGGCTGTTTTAGAGCAAGTATGTCCATGACATATCGAATAATTACTGGGTATTGGAAATCCAATAAAGGGGTGATTAATACTGGCTAATAATTCTTGCATATCATCAATGATGAAAATAGGTTTTATAGGAGCAAGTGCTGCGTTATTAGCGCTACAAGCCACGATGAGAAAACTGATAATAGCGACAAGCAGCTTCACACTATTAATGAGGCAATATTTTATCAATTTTGTTGATCAGGATTCCTACTGCACCAGGAATTGTTACTTTAGGATCACCCTTCACTTCACTGCGAAACTCTTTGACCAATTTGTTTTCATGAGTATCAAATATACGCACAATTAAATAAGAAAATAGGTAGGTAGGTTTATGTAAGCGACCAATTAGAATGTAATCACTACCATGACTCAAGCCTAATTCAGCAGCACATTTAGCACAGTCGAAGAGGTAGCCGATACTTTTATCTGCGGTATTTCTCGCTTCACTAGACACCTCGACAACAGTAAAACCTTCTTTATTATCTAAACCTTGACGTAGAAACATTTCAATATCACGGAGATTTTGTTGTTCTTGAGCATCAATTGCAGCCACCTTCGCAGGATCAGATAAACGCATGGTTAGATCCAATAACTCAAAACCAGGTACTGCAATTTTACTTTCTGCTGATACGGCTCCAGCTAGAATAAATTGGCCTAATAAAAAAAGAACTTTAAATAGTTTCATCATTAAATAACCTCATAAACTGACGTATTGCTTTACCTCGATGACTTATGGCATGTTTTTGTTGTGCTGTTAGCTGTGCTGCACTACACTTTTCCTCTGCGACCCAGAAGATAGGATCATAGCCAAAACCACCGTCTCCCATAGGATCTTGCAAAACCTGACCTTGCCAGTCTGCCTGGCAGATCAAGGGGGTTGGATCTTTAGAGTGACGCATCATTACTAATAGACACTGATAACGAGCAATACGTTCAGCATCAGGAACACCGTTAAGAGCAGAAAGTAAGGCATGCAGATTATCTTCATCGCTGGCATTTTCACCTGCATAACGAGCGGAATATATGCCGGGAGCGCCTAATAAATAATCAACTTCAATACCAGAGTCATCTGCAATCGCAGGTAAACCCGTATGCATTGCAGCATTACGGGCTTTGATAATCGCATTCTCGACAAAGGTCTGTCCGGTTTCTTCTGCTTCAGGGACATTTAAATCAGATTGAGGCACGATTTCAATATTCATCGGTGCAAACAATTCAGCAAATTCGCGTAATTTACCTTTATTACCACTGGCGAGAACAATTTTATTCATAATGATGCACCTATTATTTTTCTAATGCTTCCCGTTGTTTAATGACTAAATCTGCAATGCCTTCACTTGCTATGGCCAGCATGGCAGTTAGTTCATCAGGTTGGAACGCATGACCTTCAGCTGTGCCTTGCACTTCGATATAGGCGCCAGCTTCATTCATAACTACATTCATATCAGTTTCAGCATTTGAATCTTCAGCATAATCAAGATCAAGTACCGGCGTACCATTATAAATACCAACTGAAATAGCGGCTACCTGACCTAGTAAGGGATTCTTTTTAATTTTTTTCTGTTCGACTAATGTATTAACAGCATCTTGTAAAGCTACGTAAGCGCCTGTGATTGATGCTGTACGAGTACCGCCATCTGCTTGTAATACATCACAGTCGATTGTAATGCTTCGTTCCCCTAGCGCTTTTAAATCAATTGATGCACGTAAAGAGCGACCGATTAAACGTTGAATTTCTTGTGTACGGCCACTTTGCTTACCTCTGGCTGCTTCACGTTGCATACGGCTACCCGTCGAGCGAGGTAACATGCCATATTCTGCTGTTACCCAACCTTCGCCTTTGCCGCGCAAAAATGATGGAATGCGTTCTTCGACTGATGCTGTACACAATACTTTAGTATCACCCATTTCGATTAAGACAGAACCTTCCGCATGCTTGGTGTAGTTGCGTGTAATTGTGACCTGACGTAATTCATTCGTTTGACGACCGCTTGGGCGCATGCTGACTTCCTTAAAAAATATCAAAAATAATGCCGCTATTATACGTTGCTTGCATGCTATTACCGATGCTTTTAGTTAATATATCGGTTTATATATTTAGTCAGGAATGATCGTGATCAGAAGTATGACCGCATTCGCTCGTCGAGAAGAGCAAACAGAGCAAGGTGATTTAACATGGGAGATACGCAGTGTTAATCATCGCTACCTTGAAACATCGCTACGGTTAGATGAGCGCTTTCGACCATTAGAAATGAAAATGAGGAAGCTGTTTTCAGATAAATTAGCACGAGGGAAAGTCGATGCTAGTTTGCGTTATAAAACGCCTGAATCTCAACAATCAGCACTTAATGTTGATCATGACTTAGCAAAGTCCGTAATTGAGCATTGTGATGAATTAGCTCTATTAACCACGCGACCCGCTCCAGTTGATATGCTCAAAGTAATGCAATGGCCTAATGTATTGCAGGCAGACACACTTGATCAAGCAGCACTTAATAAAACAGTGATGAGTAGTTTAGAACTCGCTATTGAAGAACTAATCACTACGAGAGAAACAGAAGGCGCTGCATTACAAAAAATGATCGCACAACGTTGTACTGATATTGATGAGATTGCGAAACAAACGCGCTTAGTTATGCCTGAAATATTAGAACAACAACGCAATCGACTGAATGATCGCGTTAGTGACTTTCAGATTAATTTAGATCCTGAACGTTTAGAACAAGAAATGGTGGTCTTAGCGCAAAAAAATGATGTCGCTGAAGAGCTTGATCGATTAGAAAGTCATATTGTTGAAGTAAAAAATGTGTTGCAACGTGATGAACCTGTTGGCCGCCGTTTGGATTTCTTAATGCAAGAATTGAATCGAGAAGCGAATACACTAGGTTCTAAATCGATTAGTACCAATACCACACGAAACTCAGTTGATTTAAAAGTGTTGATTGAACAAATGCGTGAGCAAATTCAGAATATAGAATAATAGGAGCCTAAAATATGAGTGGAAGTCTTTTTATAGTTGCAGCTCCCTCTGGTGCTGGTAAAACAAGCTTAGTGAATGCTTTAGTTGAAAGGCAAAAGAATGTCGTCTTGTCAGTCTCTCATACGACACGAGCTGCGCGAGCAGGTGAAGAGAGCGGCAAAGATTACTTTTTTGTTAGTCAGGATGAATTTTCTGCGATGCGTAATGCAGGTGAGTTTTTAGAATCTGCAACAGTATTTGATAATTCTTATGGTACATCTTCTGAAGCGGTACTGCTGCAGCTTAAGGAAGGTAAAGATGTTATTCTTGAGATTGATTGGCAAGGTGCGGAGCAGGTGAGACGAAACTTCCCTGATAGTACGGGAGTCTTTATTTTACCGCCGTCTAGAAATGATTTGGAACAACGTCTACGTGGTCGAGGTCAAGATGACGATGAGACGATAGCGAGACGAATGCGTGATGCTGAGAATGAAATGTCACATTATGTTGAGTTTGATTATTTGATCATTAACGATGATTTTGAAGTGGCATTAAATGATTTAATCGCCGTTATTTCCGCAAAACGACAGACATTAGGTGTTCAAAAAGAGGTTCAGGCTAGGTTATTAGTAGAACTTCTAGCTTAATAGCGCTATTTTTCGTAAAATACTCTGTTTTCGCTTGGGAATAGAATCATGGCTCGTACTACTGTAGAAGATTGTTTAGATAATGTTGAAAACCGCTTTCAGTTGGTATTAGTTGCAGCTAAACGCGCGCGCGAAATACAGAATGGTGCAGAGGCGTTAGTACCAGAAGAAAATGATAAGCCTACTGTTATTGCATTGCGTGAAATTGCTGCAGGTTTGATTGATGCAAGCATTTTAGATAAAACTAGTGCACGTGAGCATGCTGGAGAAAGCGTCGTTAAAGAAGAAGAATTTAAAGCAGAAAGCTAGACTCTATTATTTAGATGTTGTAATGCCTGACGTACTCCTTGATATATTAGGTGAAACTGCAAATTTAATGAGGGCGACCTACTTGTGAGTGATAAACCGACAGTCGCATCAGAGCTTGAGTTAGTTCATACCGCTGAGCCGGTATTGACCATCGATGACTTATGCTTCGCTACATCAAATTACCTTGAATCTCGGCAAGTGGATGATATTCGTCGTGCTTATCATTTTGCTAAGCACGCACACGAAGGACAAACCCGCCGCTCAGGCGAACCTTATATCACCCATCCACTAGCTGTAGCACATGTATTAGCGATGATGCACTTAGACGATGAGTGCATCATGGCCGGCTTGCTACACGATGTTATTGAAGACACCGATGTTAGCCGCGAAGGGCTTGCCGAAGAGTTTAGTGAAGAGGTAGCTTTACTTGTAGACGGTGTTAGTAAATTAGCCAAAGCAGCATTTGAAACACAAAAACATGCCCAAGCCGAAAACTTAAGAAAAATGCTGATGGCAATGTCACAAGATATTCGAGTGATCATTGTAAAATTAGCTGATCGTCTACACAATATGCGCACCTTAGGTCATCTCCGATCTGATAAACGTCGCCGTATCGCCCACGAAACATTAGATATTTATGCGCCAATTGCACAGCGATTAGGAATGAATTTAATGCGCCGTGAACTGGAAGATCTTGGTTTCCATGTGTTATATCCCATTCGTTATCGAGTCTTGACAGATGCTGTGCGTAAAGCGCGTGGCAATCGTAAAGAAATTGTTGGCCAGATATCAGCATCATTGATCGAGCGAATGGAGCAAGAAAACTTAAGCGCTGAGATACAAGGTCGCGAGAAGAATATTTATAGCCTGTATCAGAAAATGGCCAATAAACTCTTACCTCTTTCTGAAGTGATGGATGTATATGCCTTTCGAATTGTCGTCGATGATGTAGACGCTTGCTACCGGATGTTAGGGGTTGCACATAATTTATATAAGCCTGTTCAAGGTAAATTCAAAGACTATATTGCCATTCCGAAAACCAATGGCTATCAATCTTTACATACGGTTTTATTTGGCCCTTATGGCGTACCAATTGAAGTGCAGATCCGTTCACGTGAAATGGATCGAATGGCTGAAGCAGGCGTTGCTGCTCACTGGCTGTATAAGACAGGAGAAAGTGAGGGCAGTAATCAAGCTCATCGTTTAGCAAGACAGTGGTTACAAGGTTTGCTAGAAATGCAAAAAGAAGCGGGCGATTCAGTTGAGTTTTTAGAAAACCTGCGTATAGATTTGTTCCCCGAAGAAATTTATGTATTCACACCAAAAGGTAAAATATTATCCTTGCCACGTGGATCTTCGATTGTTGATTTTGCCTATTCGGTGCATTCAGATGTTGGTAACACCTGTGTTGCAGGTAAGGTTGGTAGGCATTTAGTACCATTGAGTACTAAATTAACCACAGGTCAATCAGTTGAAATTATTACATCATCAACATCACACCCTAATCCGGCATGGCTCAATTTTGTTATAACGGCAAAAGCGCGGACATCCATTCGGCATTATTTGAAACAATTACGAAATGAAGACGCCGAGCTATTAGGCAGAAGGCTGTTGAAAAAACATTTAAATGTCTTTGAAACAGCACTTGAAGATATTCCTGAGCAGAGAATTGAATCCTTATTGGAAGAGTTAGAATTAGAGAATTTAGATAAATTATTAGGCGAGTTAGGTCTTGGAAATAGATCTGCTTTAGTTATTGCTCAGAAATTAGTGCAAGATAAAAACATAGAAGATGAAGCCTCTACTCCAGTACTGATCTCTGGAACAGAAGGGCTTGTGGTCAGTTTTGCTCGTTGCTGTCACCCGATACCAGGGGATCCGGTAGATGGATTTATTAGTGCTGGTCGTGGCATAGTTATTCATCGTGCATCATGCAAAAATACCGTTAAGTTACGCACTCAAAATGAAAAATGGATTGATGTAGCTTGGGCTGAAGATGTTAGCCGAGAATTTCCTATTGATATTATCATCCATGCAAAAAATAAGCGGGGCGTGCTGGCAACCATTGCTGTTGCTATTTCAGAAATGAATTCAAATATTGATAATGTATCCGTTGATGAGCGTGATGGCGGCTATTCAGAGATGTTATTAACAATTGAAGTTAACGACCGTCAACATTTAGCACAAATTATTCGTAGATTAAGACGTGTTGAAGTGATCGAGCGTATTGCACGTAAATAAAAATTTGTAAATTTAAATGGAGAAAGATAGTAATGACTCGTGAAATTATTCATACACCGAAAGCACCTGAAGCAATTGGTACATATTCTCAAGCTGTAAAAGTAGGCGATGTGGTGTATATGTCAGGCCAAATTCCTTTAGTTCCTGAAACAATGACAGTGATTGAAGGTGACTTTTCAACACAGGTGCGCCAAGTGTTTGATAATTTAACCGCTGTAGCTGAAGCTGCTGGTGGTAGTTTGCAAGATATCGTTAAATTAAACATTTTCCTTACTGATTTAAGTCATTTCGGTACAGTTAATGAAATTATGGCTGATTATTTTCAACAGCCCTATCCTGCACGAGCAGCAATTGGTGTCGCATCTTTACCAAAAGGTGTGCCTGTGGAAATGGATGCTATTATGCATCTAGGTGCATAGAAAGTACTTTCTGTGACGGATAAAAATGATTTATCCCAATCAGTAACGTCATTAAAAGGTGTAGGCCCGAAAGTGGCTGAACGATTGATGAAGCTGGGCATAAATGAAATCCAAGACTTATTATTTCACCTGCCTTTACGTTACCAAGATCGGACTCGACTTTATCCTTTAGCGTCACTGAGAAATCAGCAAGAAGTCTTAGTAGAAGGTACAGTTCGGCTTTCTCAAATTAAATTTGGCCGTCGACGTTCCTTAGTGTGTCACATCGAGGATGGCGCTGCCTCTTTAACACTGCGCTTTTTTCATTTCTCAAATACCCAGCTAAAACAGTTAACACAAGGTGTTCGAGTACGCTGCTTTGGTGAGGTTCGTACAGGGCCTGCATCCTTAGAAATGGTACATCCTGAATACCAAATTATTCAGGATGATAAGCTACTACCTGTGGAAGCTGAACTCACGCCAGTTTACCCAACAACTGAAGGTTTACATCAGCTCAGTTTTCGTAAAATGATGGTGCAAGCCTTAGCATGTTTAGAAAAAAGTGATAGCTTGCCTGAGTTATTAGTCGATGCTGTACGCCTGCATCCTGTTGCAGAGTATTCATTAGCTGAGGCATTACTCTATGTTCATCGCCCGCCACCTGATGTGGACATAGATGCTTTATTAGAACGCAAACATCCAACTCAACGGCGCTTAGCCTATGAAGAGTTATTAGCTCAACAAATCAGCATGCGACGTGTAAGAGCGACGATGCAGAGCCATGCAGCACCCGTGTTGAAAAGTAGCAATGATCATCGCCAACAATTATTGGAAAAATTGCCCTTCCCATTAACGAATGCACAAAAACGTGTTGTTAAAGAAATATTAGCCGATATTGCACTGCCAATTCCAATGCAACGTTTAGTGCAGGGTGATGTTGGTTCGGGCAAGACGGTGGTCGCGGCATTAGCAGTAGTTGAGGCAGTGTCAGCAGGCTACCAAGCGGTTATGATGGCGCCAACAGAACTATTAGCAGAGCAACACTTTCAAACCTTTAAAACATGGCTAGAACCATTAGGACTTTCAGTTGGTTGGTGTGTAGGTAAACAGACTGCAAGCCAGCGTCGAGAGGTTTTAGCTGCTTTATCCTCCGGTGAAATTCAAGTTGCAGTGGGGACGCATGCACTATTTCAAGATGAAGTTACATTTAATAACCTTGGTTTAGTGGTTATTGATGAACAACATCGCTTTGGAGTACATCAACGTTTAGCATTAAGGGATAAAGGACGAGGCAGTAATAGTTATCCTCATCAGTTAGTGATGACAGCAACGCCGATACCAAGAACCTTATCAATGACAGCCTATGCCGATTTAAGTATTTCGATTATTGATGAATTGCCTCCTGGACGAAGCCCGGTAAAGACGGTTGTTGTTCCTGATTCACGACGTAGTGAGATTGTTGATCGTGTTCATATCGCGTGTCAGGAGAATAGGCAGGTGTACTGGGTGTGCACCTTGATTGAGGAGTCTGAACATTTACAGTGTCAAGCTGCGGAAGATGCTGCCAGAGAGCTACAAGAGGCCCTACCTGATTTGAGCATTGCTTTAGTTCATGGTCGAATGAAGTCAGCAGAAAAAGAACTGCTTATGAAGGCATTCAAATCTGGAGATGTTGATTTATTGGTCGCAACGACGGTCATTGAAGTCGGTGTAGATGTACCTAATGCTAGTTTAATGGTTATTGAGAATTCAGAACGACTAGGGCTGGCACAATTACATCAACTGCGGGGGCGAGTAGGACGTGGTAGTGTACAAAGTCATTGTGTGTTGATGTATCAGTCACCTTTATCTAAAAATGGCAAAGCAAGGTTGAGTTGCTTACGCGATACTAATGATGGATTTAAAATAGCTCAACGTGACTTAGAGTTACGCGGGCCTGGCGAATTATTAGGAACACGGCAAACAGGTTTACCACAGTTTCGAGTGGCTAATCTATTAGAAGACACAGATTTATTAGCCTGTCTCTTATACACATCTCCGAGCCCACGAGACTAGGCATGA
>CAJXPP010000018.1 GCA_913058195.1 uncultured Gammaproteobacteria bacterium
CTACACAGAGTAGATCGTCGGCAGCGTCAGATGTGTATAAGAGACAGTCTTAATAGTATGGCGTAGTTGATTTTCTTTTTCTTTTAGTTCTGTAATATCTTGTATCGTTCCGGAAATACGGGTTACTCTGTTTTTATCATTACATTCTGTTTCAACATATCCTCTAATGTGTTTAACTTTCCCATTGCTAAGGCATATTCTATGTTCAACATTATAGGTTTCATTATTTTCAACTGAAAGCTGACGGGCGCGATCAATCATTGGCCTATCATCGGGATGGATAAAAGAGAGAAAGTTATCATATGAAGGAATAAACTTTTTTGGATCACACCCGAAAATTCTATAGGTTTCTTCTGACCAATATAACGTATCATTTTCTATATCTATTTCCCAACTTCCAAAATGAGTTCTTAGTTGTGCTTTGTTTAATTTGTCTCTGCTTGATATTAATAAATTTTCAGCATTCTTACGTAAGCGCACTAATGAAATGAGTATGGTAAAGATTAACAAACCGATAGTAGTACCACTTAAAGCAACTAATGTAGGTATGGCCGATGATGTTAGTTTGTTGAAAGTAGAGTTAGAACGATACCTTATAGTCCACGTGTGCTCTCCAATATCGAGTGTCTTTTGCAACTGATATTTTGGCTGCGCTTTCGCTTCCCCTGAAGAATAGAGTTTATTTTCAGAATTAATATTTTCACCATCATAAATGGTGAAATCTAAGTCAGGTAGCCCGAGCCCAAGAATACCATTCATTAAATCCCCAACGCGCAAAGCACTGTACACATAGCCTGCTAATGCTTTCTGCCTGTCTTTTATCTGATTCACTTTATAATGATAATGAGGCATATAAATTAAAAACCCAGCCTGCGCGCTACCAGTATCCGCTTCCTGAACTAGTGTGACCTTGCCTGAGATAGCCGACTTCCCACTGTCTCTAGCTTTTATCATTGCTTGGCGGCGTACTGACTCAGAATACATATCATAGCCAAAAGCCCTTTGATTTTGTTTGTTGAAAGGCTCCAGAAATATAATTGAACTATATTGCTCTCGTTTTCCTGCAGGCCGGATTGTAAAACTGGGAAAGCCCTGCTGGCGAATTTTTTCAATATGAGCACTTACTTGGCTTGGTGCTAGCCATTGAGAATAGCCTATGCCCAAAGTACCAGGGAAAAATTTTTCGACTTCTAAAGTATCTATAAACTGTTTCCAATCTTGTCGAGTAATATTTTTCGATGCTTTAAAGAAAGCTAGACCAGCATGTAATACTTGTTCGTAATATGAAAAACGTTCTAAAATAGAGGTTTCTACATTACTAATTTGAAACTCAAACCGTTCTTTAGCATGCTGTTTGGCATCATTAAGTGTAATGTTCCAAGCAATAAAGGTGATAATGAGAATAAGAATAAGAACTACCAATGGCAGTATATGGCTATGTTTAAAATTACCCCAATATTTACCAAGGCTAGCAATTACATTATTTTTACTCTTTGGCATACCCTTCATTTCATTAAACATTATCAGTAATAATTCCTAGAATCAGCATTCATTAAATATTGTAAGCATAAGTGCCTTTCATGACTCAACCATCTTCAGGCTAGTTTTTATAGTGTCTGTACCACCACGGCAGACGTATACATTTTGACGAAGAAACCATAGAGTCCCTTGATAAGCTGATACTGCTGTTATGTTCACTGGCTGCTATGGAAGGGGGATTCCCGATTTGAAGAGTATACAATAAAGTACTAGTTTTATTGAGGATTGATGACTGATTTTATACGTTATGCTATAGAGATGGTAACAACACATCAAGTTTAACGCATGATTGCTTATTTTTACCCACGACTGCCATTCTATCGTTGATGACCAACTTGGAGCTCAAAGAAAATCAGACAGGCTAAAGACAATAACGAGAATAGACTAGGTGAAGTGTGTGGCTTTAAAGGTACGTGTAGTGAGTATGCAGTAGAACTTACGGTTGATTATGGTCGTGACGTGACGTGACTCGTTCAGCTGCTATATTAATTACGATGCAATGGGTCGGGGTATGGAGATAAACGGAGAGATAACAATGTTTACATTACCGAGTGATTTAACATAATTAGAAGTAAAAGAGCTAAGCGATACTATCATTACTAAGGCAACAGAAAACGCTAAAGCATTATCTGTAACAGAGGCGAAGATTAATGAAGGATTTAGTATCGAACATGCAGATGTAATGATTGTATTGTGGGCTGGGTGGAAGGTAACTCCACAAGTTATCAAATATCACTTAGTGACTAGATTTTAACTCAAGCAGCTAGAAGAGCGGGGTTATTATTAAACGTCAAAACTATTCAGTAATAACTCAGTATGATTTGAGTACTTGGGGGTGTATTAGAGTTCCAATAATTGGAAGCTTAAATAGTGGAGAATGCAAGACGGTGATTGAGCTGCTACTTACATATAAAAAGACCTCAGCACTATAATAATGCTGAGGTCTTAAATCTGTTGGCTCCTCAACCTGGACTCGAACCAGGGACCTGCGGATTAACAGTCCGATGCTCTACCAACTGAGCTATTGAGGAACAGAAAGAAAGCTATTATAGAGCTTTATTTTTCACCGTCAAGCGCTATTGTCATTTTCTTATTATTTAATAAAATCTGCAATGCGATCTAATGCATTTGTAAGGTTTTCTTCGCTGGTGGCAATTGATAAGCGCATATGATTTTTTAAACCAAATGCAGTGCCAGGTACGATAGCAACACCTTTATCTACTAATAAAGCTTCAGCAAAGTCAAGATCGTCATTTATTCCTTCCATACGGTCTATTACATCGCTAATATTCGGGAATACATAGAATGTTCCATCACTTTCTAATGATTCGATACCATCCATCGCATTCAAGCGCTTCACAACCATATCATGGCGTTTCTTAAACTCGACTAACATATCTTGAATACATTGTTGATCGCCATCTAGTGCTGCAACTGAAGCAGCTTGTGAAATAGACGCCGGGTTTGATGTGCTTTGTGACTGGATCTTCTTCATTGCTGCAATTAATGGAGCTGGGCCTGCTGCATAACCAATACGCCAGCCTGTCATGGAATAAGCTTTTGATACGCCACTCAATACAATCGTTCTGTCATAGAGGTCTGGGCATGCCATTACAATGTTATGGAATGACTCTTCTGTCCATAAGATATGTTCGTACATGTCATCAGTTGCTATCAGTACTTGAGGATGTTTGCGAAGTACTTCGCCTAGCGCTTCAAGCTCAGCCTTGCTATATGCTAACCCTGAAGGATTAGAGGGGCTGTTGATAACAAATAAACGTGTTTTTTCTGTGATGGCCGCTTCTAATTGCTCTGGTGTGATTTTAAAGCGTTGGTCTTGGCCCGCTTCAATAATCACTGGCGTACCGTTTGCTAATAACACCATGTCAGGATAAGAAACCCAGTATGGTGCGGGAATAATAACTTCATCACCCCCATCTAAGATTGCTTGAGTCAGATTAAAAAAGCTTTGTTTACCACCCACAGAAACAAGGACTTGATTGGCTTTATAATCAAGAGCATTATCACGTGCAAATTTGTCAATCACGGCTTGTTTTAATTCAGCAGTACCATCAACCGCAGTATATTTTGTTTTGCCTTCATTAATCGCAGTAATGGCAGCTTGTTTAATATGTTCTGGGGTATCAAAGTCTGGTTCGCCGGCACCTAGACCTATAACATCTTTGCCTTCGGCTCTAAGTGCAGCTGCACGTGCAGTGATAGCGAGGGTTGGAGAGGGTTTAATGCTCTGAACGCGCTGTGAGAGTTTGATATCCAAAATCTTTCCTTCATAAACACAAGTTAATTAATATAAAGGATAATATACGCAAAACCTTATTAATACAGAAGACCTATGGCTAAACAATTTGAACTGGTGAGTGACTTTAAGCCCGCTGGAGACCAACCGGCAGCAATTAAATCCTTAGTTGAAGGATTGAATAATGGTGAGATGTGGCAGACGCTGTTAGGGGTAACGGGCTCAGGTAAGACCTTTACCATCGCTAATGTTGCGCAACAAGTCGAACGACCAATGATAATTTTGGCGCCTAATAAAACACTGGCGGCTCAGTTATATAGTGAGATGAAAGATTTCTTTCCCAATAATGCGGTGGAATATTTTGTTTCATACTACGATTATTATCAGCCCGAAGCGTATGTACCATCATCTGACACCTTTATAGATAAAGATGCTTCGGTGAATGAGCAGATTGAACAAATGCGTTTATCTGCAACTAAAGCCATGCTGGAACGACGTGATGCGATTATTGTGTCCAGTGTTTCCTGTATCTATGGTTTGGGTGATAAAGACTCCTATCTCGAAATGGTGTTACACCTTGTAGTCGGCGATGTGGTCAATCAACGTGAGGTATTAAAGCGTCTAACTGAACTGCAATACAAGCGTAATGATGTTGAATTACACCGTGCAACGTATCGCGTACGTGGTGAAGTGATTGATATTTTCCCTGCTGAATCTGAGCGCGATGCAGTGCGAATCGAGATGTTTGACGATGAAATTGAACAGATCAGCTATTTCGACCCATTAACAGGCGAAATATTACAACGTGTTAGTCGTATTACTATTTATCCAAAAACGCATTATGTAACACCACGCGAGCAATTATTATCGGCCGTTGATAGTATTCAACAAGAGCTCAAAGAACGTCTTGAAGTGTTAAATGCAGATAATAAATTAGTGGAAGCTCAGCGTTTAGAACAACGTACTCGTTTCGATATCGAAATGATATTAGAGCTGGGGTATTGCAATGGCATAGAAAATTATTCGAGTCATTTATCGGGCAGGGGGCCTGATGAAGCACCGCCAACCTTATTTGATTACCTACCAGACGATGCCTTGTTGGTATTGGATGAAAGCCATATCATGGTGCCTCAAATTGGTGCCATGTATAAAGGTGACCGCTCTCGTAAAGAAACCTTAGTAAATTATGGTTTTCGTTTGCCTTCAGCTTTAAATAATCGCCCACTACGTTTTGAAGAATGGGAAAAACTCGCCCCACAAACCATTTTTGTTTCAGCAACGCCGGCACAATATGAAGCAGATCATTCAAGTTCGGTTGTTGAACAAGTTGTTAGGCCAACAGGCTTAATAGATCCTGAAATTGAAATTCGCCCTGTTGCCACACAAGTTGATGATCTTTTATCTGAAATCAACAAACGTAATGTGATTGATGAACGAGTATTAGTCACTACATTGACTAAGCGTATGTCAGAAGACTTGACTGATTACCTAACGGAACATGGCGTAAAAGTACGTTACCTTCATTCAGACATTGATACGGTCGAACGTGTGGAGATTTTGCGTGATCTACGCCTTGGTGTCTTCGATGTATTAATAGGGATTAACTTATTACGTGAAGGCTTAGATATTCCTGAAGTGTCGCTGGTGGCCATTTTAGATGCCGACAAAGAAGGATTTTTACGATCAGAGCGCTCACTAATACAGACCATTGGTCGAGCAGCACGTAATTTAAAAGGTAAAGCCATTTTATATGCTGATCGAATGACAGGATCGATGCAACGAGCGATAGATGAAACGGATCGTCGCCGTGAAAAACAAGTGGAATACAATAAAGAGCACGGCATTACACCTGTAGGTGTTAAAAAAGCAATTAGAGATGGGTTAGATGATAAACGTGATGAGGAAGCCAATGATCGTAAATACATAGCTAAAGTTGCCGAAGAACAAGCTCGTTATGCAGCAATGACACCAAAACAGTTGGCGAAACGTTTACAACAAATGGAACAAGCAATGTACAAACATGCTCAAAACCTTGAGTTTGAAGAAGCAGCTAACTTACGCAATGAGATGGAACATATTCGCGCTGTAGCATTAGGACCTGAAGCTGGATAAAAGCTTGCGTTAAAAATTAAGCGCTGTATAATTTCACCGCTTAACGACAGGCGCGTAGCTCAGTTGGTTAGAGCACTACCTTGACATGGTAGGGGTCGGTGGTTCGAATCCACTCGTGCCTACCAGTTAATCTATATTTCAATAGTTTAACTGGTTTGTAAAATGTCATAAAATCTCTCCCCAAAAAAAGCTCCCCACCTAAAATTGGTATTCCAATTATGCATATGGGATCTGGATTAATCCAACACATCTCAAAGTAATGCTTCGATATAGTATGAACAATTAGGCCATTACCAAAGTCTGCCAATTGTTTTGACTTGTCTACCGTCTGCTTAGATGTGCACTCCCTATGATTATTAACTGCATTTAAGGTCTGTGGGAATATAGACTAATTTAGTGCCTCCTCTCATCCTAAAATTACTTTATCTTGACCAACTCCTTTACCACTTCTCATTTGTGCATCTAAAATAAATTTAATTTTTATCGACAGATCGCCAACACTGACATCAGCCTTTGAGAAAAATAGTGTTTTTGAGATAAATTATTTTGTTGCTATTCCATTCGACGACGATCGCTATGTATAGACAATTCTGAGGGAGCTTTATTTTAACTGGTGATTAATTGCCTGTTACCTGAATTTTAGAAAGGTTACTTAAAGTATTGTGTGGATAAATCGCATTTCATAATCATATAGCCCGGTTAAGAGAGGATATTTTTACTTCAAAATCTATTTGTATTTAACCAGATTTATACTGCAACTTTTTGAGGAATGGCCGTATTTTTTAAACTAATTTAGAGTGTTAAATTATTAAGCTATAAGTAATCTTCTTTCAGCCATTAGGTGTCTTTATTATTTTGACTTAAAGACTAAATAAGTAACTAATACGAGCTTTAATGGAAGACTCAAAAACTTAGTAATTCAATAATGATGACTACAAAGTTAAACCTCGCAGAAGACCTTTCTATAAAACTTTTAGACCAGTATTACAAGCTGTTGATTATTAAATCTGCGAGTGTTGTTAGTGAAGTTTATGCTAAAGAAGGAGGTGAGTACATTAGCTATATCATTTAGTTCTAACGCACACTTCTAGTATCGCTATTCTGTATTTCCATGATTTTATTATCAAATATATACTCGAGTAAGAGTAAGTTAACACCTGTAGACAAGAATATTACATAATTAGAGGCAAATATCATGGCACAAGAAGATGTAAAAGCAGCAGTGATGAAGTCCATCGAAGCTATTAAAGAAAATCCAAAAGCAGCCAATGTTTTTTTTAAGGCAAATACTGAACTGGTTGAGGATGTTCGATGTTCAGCACAGGTTGGCACCTTTTCCCCAATGGTAATAGATGAACGGCCAGAATTAGGGGGTAAAAATGCTGGGCCAAACCCTGTTGAACTTTTATTGGTAGCTTTGGGTACATGTCAAGAAATTATGTATTCAGCATATGCTTCAGTGATGGAGATTCATCTAGACTCAGTTAAAGTCGATCTAAAGGGTGATATTAACTTGAATGGTATGCTTGGTTTAGATGAAAACATTCCCGGTGGATTTACCAAGATTACTTTCAATACAAATATTGAAAGTAATGCCGATGAGGAAACACTATTGAACCTCATTGAAGCAGTAGAAAAGCATTGCCCGGTAATGGATACTATTTTAAGAGAGATAACTATTAGCGGAAGTGCATCTGTAAATGGGAAAGAATTATTTCGTTCTGAAACAAAAAAGGTGGGTGTACAATAAATCCTTATCTAACGCTCTCATCCAGATAACTCAAATTTAACAGATTGGCTTTGGTGGTTAAAATGAAAATACAGCAACTTAGGTATATATTAGGTGTAGCTAATAATGGTTTTAATGTATCTAAAACTGCTGAGTTATTTTTTACATCACAACCAGGAGTTAGTAAACAGATCGGAATGCTTGAGGATGAGCTAAAAGTTAAAATCTTCGAAAGACATGGGAGAATGCTGACAGGCATCACGCCTGCCGGAAAAAGCATTCTGGATATGGCAGAAGAAATAATTGATAAAGTCGAAAGCATTAAAAAAGTTGCCCAAGGATACTCCGACGACTCTATAGGAAGTTTAACTATAGCGACAACTCACTGCCAAGCACGCTATATTCTTCCAGAGACGATCTTAAGTTTTACAAAAAAGTATAGTGGTGTCTCTTTCCATATGGAGCTGGATACTCCCATACAAATATGTGAATCAGTATCGAAAGGGATGGTTGATCTAGCTATCACATCTCAAGGAATGGAGTCATACGACAATTTAATCGTTATTCCATGCTACAGTTGGAACAGAACTGTTGTAGTTCGCTCAGATCATCCTTTAGCTTCGTCAACTCCATTGACTTTAGAGAAACTCTCTAAATACCCTATTGTCACCTATTTAAAAGGATTTACGGGGCGGCAACAATTTGATAGTGCTTTTGAGATTGAAGGTTTAACACCTGATATAGTGTTTACTGCCTCAGATACAGACATTATAAAAGCTTATGTGAGAATGAAGCTAGGTATTGGAATAATTGCCAGCCTAGCCTACGACAAGGAAGTTGACTCAGATCTTGTTGCAATCGATGTAAGTCATTTGTTTGAATCTACAATTACTAAAATTGCTTTGAAACGCGGAGTAACTATTCGCAATTATATTTATGAGTTTATAAAACTATTTTCCCCTCATTTAACGGATAGCCATATAACTCAGGCATTAAATACCAAGTCAAATTCGGAAATTGATGAATTTTTTTCAGATGTAGATCTTCCACACTACTGAAAAATTTTCTGACTATGAAGAATTAAATCAAATAGAATGGGAATAGAACTAACTTCTGTCAAGGTGAATGTAAAAGGTAAGTTAGATTTAAAAGGCCTGTTTGGTCTAAATGAACCTGTTCCTTCAGGTTGTAAAAGTATTAGATTTGAAGCACTTATAGAAAGTCCTGCAAATGAGGAGTCAATACGGACACTGGTAGAAACAGTTGAAGCTCACTGTCCTGTAATGGATACATTGATTCGACCTATGTCTATCAGTGGTGTAGCCAAGCTCATGGTAATAAAGTTTTCTCCTCCCCTGTTGTACCTCAAAAATAATGATGCGATAGCGCGAACCGCTACAGTAGTCAGACTTACTTATGTGGCGGTAGACATATAAAGCATCTTCCCAAAGTAAAAATGAAAACAGTGAAGTATTTGTATACTCACCCCGCCAGTTTCTTGATAGTTAATGCATTAGCAAGGCAGCACTGAAGGTACATTACAGCTCTTATTAAATAGCGCTGCTATTAACCGATGGTATTCAAGTTTTAAGATAATTAATTTTAAGGCTTTTTCGAGCAGATTATTCATATTTAAAATAGTGAATTAGTCCGTTCAATTTCTATTGAACTTTAATAAGGTTCTAATTATCTATATAATTGTCTAGTTAATGCTTATTATGACTTGAGTCATAATCTTGAGCACTCAAATTTTTATGTAAAGTACCTTCGGGTGCTTTTTTGGTTTTTATGGCCCTTTGTATCGGCCACAACCGGACTAGGTATTTATGATTTCTGTAACACTTCCTGATGGCAGTCAACGCCAGTTTGACCACGCAGTTTCTATTTTTGATATTGCTAATGATATCGGTGCAGGCCTTGCTCGTGCGGCTTTAGCAGGTAAAGTTAATGGTCAATTAGTTGATACAACGCACATTGTTGAGCAAGATGCTGATATTGCTATCATTACTGCTAAAGATGATGAAGGCGTAGACGTTATTCGTCACTCAACATCACACCTTATGGCACAAGCTGTTAAACAGTTATTTCCAGAAGCACAAGTGACTATCGGTCCTGTTATCGATGATGGTTTTTACTATGACTTTTCATATAAAGAAGGCTTTACACCAGAAGATTTAACTCGCATTGAAAAGAAAATGGCAGAGTTGGTAAAATTAGATTTACCGATTATCCGTGAAGAAATATCACGCGAAGCTGGAATCGAAAAATTCCGTGAAATGGGCGAAGTCTACAAAGCTGAAATTTTAGAAGACATTCCTCATGGCGAAACATTGTCCTTATATGGGCAGGGTGATTTTATTGATTTATGCCGAGGACCTCATGTACCGAGCACTGGTAAATTAAAAGCATTTAAATTGATGAAATTGGCTGGTGCATATTGGCGCGGTAATTCTGATAATGAAATGTTACAGCGTGTTTATGGAACTGCATGGGCTGATAAAAAGGCGTTAAAAGCCTATTTATTCCGTTTGGAAGAAGCTGAAAAACGCGATCATCGTAAAATTGCTAAAAACCAAAACCTATTTCATCTGCAAGAAGAAGCATCAGGTATGGTGTTCTGGCATGACAATGGCTGGCGTATATATCAACAAGTAGAAAATTATATCCGTGATGTAATTCGAGATAATGGTTACCAAGAAGTCAAAACACCTCAAGTCGTTGATCGTTCTTTATGGGAAAAATCAGGTCATTGGGATAAATTTGGCGATATGATTTTCAGTACACATTCGGAAAACCGTGATTACGCGATTAAACCGATGAACTGTCCATGTCATGTCCAGATTTTCAACCAAGGTTTAAAAAGCTACCGTGACTTACCATTGCGAATGGCAGAGTTTGGCTCATGTCACCGAAATGAACCTTCGGGCACCTTGCATGGTTTGATGCGTTTACGTAGTTTTACCCAAGATGATGCGCATATTTTCTGTACTGAAGACCAAATTCAGTCAGAAGTATCTGTTTTTATGGATTTATTACAAGAAGTGTATGCCGACTTCGGTTTTAACGAAATTATTGTTAAATTATCAACTCGCCCAGAGAATCGAGTCGGTAGTGATGATGTGTGGGATAAAGCGGAACATGCTTTAGAAAGAGCACTTAATGATAAGGGGCTTGACTGGGACTTGCAGCCAGGTGAAGGTGCATTCTACGGACCTAAGATTGAGTTCTCATTAAAAGACTGCTTAGGCCGCGTGTGGCAATGCGGTACGATTCAAGTCGACTTTTCTATGCCTGGCCGTTTAGATGCAAAATATGTTGCAGATGATGGCAGTAAACAAGTTCCAGTTATGTTGCATCGCGCAATATTAGGCTCTTTAGAACGCTTTATAGGTATCCTGATTGAAGAGTATGCTGGCTCATTCCCAACATGGCTGGCACCTCGCCAAGTAGTAGTGATGGGCATTAGTCAAAATCAGTCAGATTATGTTGCAAAAATCGCAAAAGAATTGCAGAATAAGGGGTTTAGAGCAGATGTCGACTTGAGAAATGAGAAGATAGGCTTTAAAATACGCGAACATACATTGCAACGCGTTCCATATTTGATTGTTGTGGGCGAACGCGAAGCGCAAGAAAATGCCGTGGCAGTACGTACTCGCAAGGGTGAAGACTTAGGTGTAATGACACTTGATGACTTCGTTTCAACCTTGAATGAAGACGTAGCTAGTCGCGGTCGAATTATTTTAGAGGATTAGAAAAATCGCTACTGATGACAAAAAGCTAAATGGTGAAATCACCGCTAGGGAAGTTCGTTTAACAGGTGCTGATGGTGAGCAACTGGGGATAGTTTCACTGGCGAAAGCCATGGCTTTGTCAGAAGAAGCACAATTGGATTTGGTGGAGATCTCAGCGCAAGCAAGTCCACCAGTTTGTCGAATTATGGATTACGGCAAGTTTGTGTTTGAAGCTAGTAAGCAGAAAGCAATTGCTAAGAAAAAGCAAAAACAGATCCAAGTAAAAGAGATCAAATTTAGACCAGGCACAGAAGAAGGAGATTATCGGGTAAAACTACGCAACCTGACACGTTTCCTAGAAGAAGGCAATAAAACCAAAGTTAGTCTAAGGTTCCGCGGTCGCGAAATGGCACATCAAGATTTAGGATTAAAACTACTTCAACGAGTAGCTGAAGATCTTAAAGAATTGTCCGTCATTGAGCAGCATCCAAAGAAAGAAGGACGTCAAATGATTATGGTTCTAGGCCCCAGTAATAAAAAATAATTTAATTAATTACGAATGCGGAGTTCGAAATAATGCCAAAGTTAAAAACACACCGAGGTGCTGCGAAGCGCTTCAGAAAAACCGGTAGCGGTAAATTTAAACGCTCACAAGCGTTTACTAGCCACATCCTTACTAAGAAAAGCACTAAGCGGAAACGCCAATTGCGCTCAACATTGATCGTTTGTAAAGCTGATCATATGTCTGTTCGTAAAATGTTGCCTAATCACTAATTAAGGAGTTACCTCATGCCAAGAGTAAAACGTGGTGTAGTCGCTCATGCGCGACACAAGAAAGTTATCAAACAGGCCAAAGGTTATAGCGGTCGTCGTAAAAATGTCTATCGCGTTGCTGTACAAGCAGTAACAAAAGCAGGCCAATATGCTTACCGTGATCGTCGTCAGAAAAAACGTACTTTCCGTACTTTATGGATTGCACGTATTAATGCTGGTGCACGTGAATGTGGTTTGTCATACAGCCGTTTAATTGATGGCTTGAAAAAAGCGTCAATTGAAATCGATCGTAAAGTGCTTGCTGATATTGCAATGCACGATTCAGCTGCATTTGCTGTTATCGCAGAAAAAGCGAAGGCTGCATTAGCTGACTAAATGTTGTTGCTACTTATAAATTAAGTAATACAACATTGCGTTGATTAATAAGAAGGGCCGTAATATTTACGGCCCTTTTTTATTTTAAAGATAGATTTATGATTGGATTGTGCAGAATTTAATCATAAATCTATAAATCCATCAGGTGGTAAAATTATGGCTGAACTGGAATCACAGTTACAGGCATTGGACGATATTGTTGCCGTTGCAAAACAAGCAATTGCCAATTCGAAACAAAATGCAGAGTTAGAAACTGTTCGTGTTGAATATTTGGGTAAGAAAGGCAAAATAACTGCTTATTTAAAGCAATTAGGTGACGTCAGTGTCGAACAACGCCCTGTTATTGGTAAATCGGTCAACCTTGCGAAACAAGAAGTAGTCGCTTTAATTGATACACGTTCTAAATTGTTGGCTGAAGCGGCAATGAACGCTGCCTTAAAAGCAGAAACAATTGATGTGTCACTTCCTGGACGAGGCGAACAAACAGGCGGCTTGCACCCTGTTACGCGTACTTTGCAACGTATTGAACAATATTTTCAGTCAATTGGTTTTCAGGTTGCTGAAGGACCTGAAATTGAAGATAGCACGCATAACTTTACTGCCTTAAATATTCCTGAACATCATCCCGCACGTGCGATGCATGATACGTTTTACTTTAATGCTGAAACATTATTGCGGACTCATACTTCACCTGTACAAGTTCGGGTGATGGAAAAGCAAGAACCACCTCTACGTGTTATTGCACCGGGTCGTGTTTATCGTTGTGACTCAGATATTACCCATACGCCAATGTTCCATCAGGTTGAAGGTTTGATGGTTGATGAGAATGTTAGCTTCACTGATTTAAAAGGTATTCTGGCTGACTTTTTACGCGCCTTTTTTGAAAAAGATCTAAATGTACGCTTTAGACCTTCATATTTCCCATTCACTGAACCTTCAGCTGAAGCAGATATTGAATGTGTGATGTGTGATGGCAAAGGCTGTCGCGTTTGTAGTAATACTGGTTGGTTAGAAGTATTAGGTTGCGGCATGGTTCATCCAAAAGTGTTTGAACATGTTGATATTGATAGTGAAAAATACCTTGGCCTTGCCTTCGGCATGGGTGTCGAGCGTCTGGCTATGCTTCGTTATGGTGTGAATGATTTACGAATGTTCTTTGATAATGACCTTCGTTTTTTACGTCAATTTAATTAAGTTTGGAATAACACACGATGAAATTTAGTGAAAAGTGGTTACGTGAGTGGGTTAATCCTGATGTGGATACGGCAACATTAGTTGCTCAATTAACTCTTGCTGGTTTAGAAGTTGATGCTATTGAGCCTGTTGCAGGTGAGTTTAAAGGCGTCGTGGTTGGACAAGTTGTATCGGTTGAGCCTCATCCTGATGCTGATAAATTACGTTGTTGTAAAGTGGATGTAGCAGCGGATGAATTATTGTCTATTGTCTGTGGCGCATCAAATGTACGTGAAGGCTTAAAAATTCCAGTAGCAGTCGTTGGTTCGGTATTGCCGGGTAATTTTAAAATTAAGAAAGCCAAGCTACGCGGTGTAGAGTCGTTTGGCATGTTGTGTGGCGCTAGTGAAATCGGTTTAGTCGACAATGTTAAAGGTTTGATGGAATTAGCTGACGATGCGCCAGTTGGTAAAGATTTTAGAGAGTATTTAGATCTAGACGATGTCTCTATTGATGTTGATTTAACGCCAAACCGCAGTGACTGTTTAGGTATTGCAGGTATTGCACGTGAAGTTGGCGTGTTGACGGGTTGTGATTTGACGCAATGGCCAGAAGAAACTATCACAGAGAACTCAACTAAAACACTAGCGATTAATGTTGAAGCGCCAGCCGATTGTCCACGTTATATTGGCCGAGTAATTGAAAACGTCAATGTTAAAGCTGAAACACCATTATGGATGCAAGAAAAGCTACGTCGAAGTGGTGTTCGTAGCCTAGGACCTGTTGTCGATGTAACGAATTACGTTATGTTGGAGCTGGGACAACCAATGCATGCCTTTGATCTTGATAAGTTATCGGGTGGCATTACTGTTCGTGCGGCTAAACAAGGTGAAAAACTAAGCTTGTTAGATGGCCAAGAAGTCACTGTATTAGAAAATACATTAGTCATTGCCGATAATACTGCTCCATTAGCACTTGCCGGAATTATGGGTGGTGAAGCGTCATCTGTGGCGGATGATACGAAAAACTTGTTTCTGGAAGCTGCACACTTTAATCCATTAGTGATTGCCGGTCGTGCACGTGCTTATGGTTTACATACTGATTCATCACACCGTTTTGAACGTGGTGTTGATCCTGAATTACCTCGAGTGGCTATTGAACGTGCGACAGTCTTATTATTAGATATTGTGGGTGGCGAAGCTGGGCCTATCACTGAGCAAGTCTCTGAAGTTGATTTACCGAAAGCTGAATCAATTACGTTACGTGCTGATCGGATTAAGCGCGTATTAGGTATTGCAATTGAGCCTGTTCAAGTAGTAGACCAATTGACTCGTCTTGGCTTAACTGTGCTTGCAGCTGAAAATAATAGTTGGCAAGTAACCGTACCTAGTTTCCGTTTTGATATTACGATTGAAGTTGATTTGATTGAAGAACTAGGACGCTTATATGGCTATGACAAATTACCTGAAACACGTCCTCAAGGTACAGTGTTAACCGCGGATATTTCTGAGCACACCCTAGCAACACATCGCTTACAGTCATTATTAGTCGATCGTGGTTACCAAGAAGCAATCACTTACAGTTTTGTTGACCCTAATGTTCAACAGCATTTAGCATTGGAAGGTGAACAAGCAATTGCTTTAGCTAATCCAATCTCAGCTGATTTGTCTGTGATGCGTACTTCACTCTGGCCGGGCTTGATCCAAGCGATGGTCTATAACTTAAATAGACAACACGAAAGGGTGCGTTTATTTGAAGTAGGCCGTAGCTTTAAAGGCACGCAGGATGATGTGATTCAGCATCGCCAAATTGCAGGTGCATTGTGTGGCAGTCGTTATGCAGAGCAATGGTCAGAAAAACAGCGTCCAGTTGATTTCTTTGATGCTAAAGCTGATGTTGAAGCATTATTAGATTTAGGTAATCAAGGCAATATTCGTTTTGTAGCTGAACAACATCCTGCATTACACCCAGGTCAATCTGCGCGAATATATAAAGAAGAGCAAGCAATTGGTTGGATAGGTGCCTTACACCCTAAATTAAATAAGCCATTAGATTTAAATGTACGAGTATATGTATTTGAGCTGGCACTGGCGCCAGTACTGGATGCTGTCTCTTATACACATCTGACGCTGCCGACGATCTACTCTGTGTAGATC
>CAJXPP010000019.1 GCA_913058195.1 uncultured Gammaproteobacteria bacterium
CTACACAGAGTAGATCGTCGGCAGCGTCAGATGTGTATAAGAGACAGAATTAGAACAAGATTACAGCCCAAATAGCCACAGCGATCAGTATAGAAAGTAAAACGGCTAAAGAACCATAATCTTTTGCTCTCCCAGAGAGAACATGATGTTCTGTTCCCACACGATCGACGATACATTCGATCGCTGAGTTTAATATTTCAACGATGAGAACAGCAATTAAGCTGATGATCATTGCCAATTGTTCATAGGCTGTAACGTCAAGGAAAAAGCTTAACCCGCCGAGTAAAATAACCGTGATAAATTCTTGCTGGAAGGCGGATTCATTGGTGATTGCAGATTTAAAACCCTGCCAAGAGTAAAGTGAAGCATAAAAAATTCGTTTAATACCCGTGTTCTTTTCCATAATGAATATCTTCGATAAATGAGCTTGGCTGGAACTATAACATGGATTAATAGGGGGGTAATCTTCTTCTATCAGTCAGTTAAAATGCTCAGATAAAGAAGCTTAAAATCATTTTGACTCATAATTTTGCGTGCATGTTAAAATGACCGATCATTATTTTAAGTATGTTTGGTGTGTTATGGGTTATCAAGATCATTACGATGTTATTGTTGTCGGCGGCGGTCATGCAGGTACCGAAGCGGCGTTAGCGTCAGCGCGTCAAGGCGTAAAAACACTACTGCTAACACAAAACATCGAAACATTAGGCCAGATGAGCTGTAACCCCGCTATTGGGGGTATTGGCAAAGGCCATTTGGTTAAAGAGATCGATGCGCTTGGTGGTGTCATGGCGCAGGCGGCCGATCAAGGTGGTATTCAATTTCGTATTTTGAATGCGAGCAAGGGACCTGCGGTAAGAGCAACGCGTGCTCAAGCCGATCGTGTGCGCTATAAAGCGGCTGTTCGCTCATACTTAGAAAATCAGCCGAACCTTTCTCTTTTCCAGCAAACTGTTGATGACCTTGTAGTTGAAAATGACCGAGTTGTTGGTGTGGTGACTCAAGCAGGCTTACGTTTCTCTGCAAAATCAGTGGTACTAACCGTCGGCACCTTTTTAGGTGGTCTAATTCATATTGGCATGGACAGTCATCAAGGTGGCCGTGCAGGCGATCCGGCATCTATTGGTTTAGCACAGCGTTTACGTGCACTACCATTTAGAGTTGATCGTTTAAAAACGGGTACACCGCCACGCATTGAAACAAAAAGTATTGATTTTTCTGACTTGAATGAACAACCAGGGGATACGCCAACACCTGTATTTTCATTTTTAGGCAAGCGGTCTGATCATCCTGATCAAATATCGTGTTACATCACTCATACCAATGAACGTACTCATGAGATAATTCGTAATAATTTGGATCGCTCACCAATGTACAGCGGTGAAATAGAAGGTATTGGCCCGCGCTACTGCCCATCTATTGAAGATAAAGTAGTTCGTTTTTCTGATCGCACCTCACATCAAATATTCCTTGAACCAGAAGGTTTAAATTGTGGCGAAGTGTATCCGAATGGTATTTCTACGAGCTTACCGTTTGATGTGCAATATGAAATTGTACGCTCGATGAAGGGCTTGGAAAATGCTCATATTACCCGACCGGGTTATGCGATTGAGTATGACTATTTCGATCCCCGTGATTTACAGCCTTGGCTAGAAACGAAGCATATGGCGGGTTTATTTTTCGCCGGACAAATCAATGGTACAACGGGTTATGAAGAAGCCGCCGCTCAAGGTTTGATCGCTGGTTTGAATGCAGGTTTGCAAGCGCGAGAATTAGAACAGTGGTTCCCGCGTCGTGATGAAGCTTATATTGGTGTAATGATTGATGATTTGATTACAACAGGAACCAAAGAACCGTACCGAATGTTCACTAGTCGAGCTGAATATCGATTGTTATTGCGTGAAGATAATGCTGATCTGCGTTTAACACCTCAAGGACGTGAGTTAGGCATTGTTAATGATGAACGTTGGTCTATATTTAAGACTAAGCGTGAAGCAGTAGAAAAAGAAACAAACCGTTTAGATAATACAATGTTTAGCCCCCAAAAAATAGATCCTGTCTTAGCTGAGCAAGTATTAGGTGAAGCCTTAAATAAAGCCAGTACAGGCTTAGACTTATTGCGCCGTCCTAGTGTTGATTATCAAGGTCTTTTGACATTGATGGGGGAAGAAAGGGTGTTGGCGGAGGATGTGACTGAACAAGTTGTTATTCAAACTAAATATGCCGGTTATATTGATCGTCAACAAAATGAAATCGATAGGCTACAACGTCATGAAAAAACAGCTTTGCCAAACGATATAGACTATAAAGAGGTTCGCGGTTTATCCAATGAAGTTCGTGAAAAGCTAGCAATTGGAAGACCAAATAGTCTCGGTCAAGCGGCGCGTATTTCAGGCGTTACACCTGCAGCAGTATCGTTATTATTAGTGCATTTAAAACGCAGTGGCCAAGATCGCCAAAGTGAAGCAAGTTAATGGGCCAAACATTATTGCAACAAATAGAATCAGGCTGCGATGCACTCGATATATCACTAGCGGATGATCAACAGCTAAAATTAAAGCAGTATGTTGAGCTATTAGTTAAGTGGAATAAGGTCTATAACTTAACCTCAGTGCGTGACGCTAGTGAAATGGTGAGCAGGCATATTCTTGATAGTTTGACTATTTTGCCGCACTTAAAGGGTAACAGCTTATTAGATGTGGGTACCGGCGCTGGTTTACCAGGTATTCCTATCGCTATTGCCTTCCCTGAAATGGCTGTTACTTTATTAGATACTAATTCCAAAAAAACACGTTTTTTACAACAAGCAAAAGCCGAGTTAGGACTTGAGAATGTCACTGTTGTGCATGCGCGCGTCGAAGAGGCTGATCTGCCTAAGTTTGCCATGGTAACTGCCCGTGCTTTTGCATCAATTGAAGATATTATTGATTTAACGGGCCAGCATTGCGATGATGCTGGCAGCTTATTGTTAATGAAAGGTGTTCGACCTGACGATGAGCTTGAAGCTATCGGTAGCGGTTTTAAACTGCAAGATGTGCTGCCATTAGATGTGCCGGGCTGTGAAGGAGAGCGGCATCTCATTCGAATTTTGAAAGGATAAATCGATGGGCGATATTTTTGCGGTTACAAATCAGAAAGGCGGAGTTGGTAAAACAACAACAACCGTCAACTTAGCTGCATCTTTAGCCAATATCGGAAAGAAAGTATTATTAATTGACCTTGATCCTCAAGGCAATGCCTCAACAGGCTGTGGTGTTGATAAAGACTCGCTTGAAGTGAGTAGTTATGATGTCATTATGACAACTGTTAAAGCCGCCGATGCCATTATAAGGCCCGAAGGCTCAAGCTTTGATGTTATGCCCACTAATACGGATATGACTGCTGCAGAGGTTCAACTATTAGATGTTAAATTAAGAGAGCATCGTCTTCGTTTAGCCATAGAATCAACACGCGAAAAATATGATTATATTTTGATCGACTGCCCGCCATCATTAAGCATGTTAACCGTCAATGCTTTGGTCGCATCAAAAGGCGTTATTATTCCCATTCAGTGTGAGTATTATGCTTTGGAAGGATTATCATCACTGTTAAAAACGATTGAGAGAGTCAAGCAGCGAGCCAATCCCGCCCTAGAAGTATCTGGTCTGATTCGTACAATGTATGATGCTCGTAACAATCTTGCTACTGAGGTTTCACGCCAGTTGATCACGCATTTTGAGAAAAAAGTGTTTCATGCTGTTATCCCTAGAAATGTGAGGTTAGCTGAGGCCCCCAGTCATGGCTTGCCGGTGATAAGTTATGATCGATCTTCGCGAGGCTCAATTGCCTATATGGCAATGGCGAGTGAATTTATACGACGTGTTGAAAATAAACAGTAGGAAATAAATGTGACTAAGAAAAGAGGTTTAGGTCGAGGATTAGATGCACTACTAACAGATGTATCTCATGAAGATGAGAGCTTAGATGATAGTCTGCAATACTTTCCCTTAGATATGATCCAGCCGGGGAAGTATCAGCCTCGTGTGGATATGTCGGAAGACTCACTCGATGAACTAGCAGACTCTATTCGTGCTCAAGGTATTGTTCAACCGATCGTTGTACGCCCTATCAGTGGTGGACGTTTTGAGATTATTGCGGGTGAACGTCGCTGGCGGGCATCTAAATTAGCTAATTTAGACACGATCCCTGCATTGGTGCGCGACGTATCTGATCGCAGTGCGATCGCAATGGCATTGATTGAAAATATTCAACGAGAAAACTTAAACCCTATGGAAGAAGCAAACGCCCTTTATCGTTTGCGAGAAGAGTTTTCAATGACCCACCAAGAAGCTGCTGAGGCAGTGGGTCGCTCACGTGCTGCAGTTTCAAACTTACTTCGCTTGCGAAATCTAAATGATGATGTAAAACGCTTGGTTGAAAATGGCGATATTGAGATGGGTCATGCTAGAGCATTGCTTGCTTTAGAAGGAAAGCTACAGTCTGATACGGCAGCAGATATTGTTGATAAAGGACTCTCGGTTCGTGAAACAGAACAGTTAATACGTCGGCTTCAAAGCCCTACAAAAGAAAAAGCAGCGCCATCTGATGCTTTATTAGAAGAATTGGATAAAATCGAAAAACTAATTAGTAAAAAGCTCGGAGATCGTTTTGCTGTCAAACATCTTGCAAGTGGTAAGGGTAAGCTGGTCATTGATTACACTGATGTAACAGATTTAAAAGACATTATTAAACGAATCAAGTGATTCTGACACACCCTAGGTACTTATATGTATAGCAATGACGATCTTGATTCAGCAGAAAAAGCCGGAGTACTCAGCTCCAAAGACGTGACTGCTTTTCGCCAATATGTTTCTGACAAAAGAGTTACGCCAGTTGTCGATGAAGAATACTTTAGACTGATAACTGGGTTTAACGACATTTTTGTGGTGATAGCCTGTGTTCTATTATTGACCTCAGTAATGTGGATTGGAAAGTCAGAAAGTGTTCTTGTTGGTACCGTGTTACAGACTGTTGCAGCATGGGGTTTAGCTGAATACTTCACCGGGAAGCGGCGAATGGCATTACCTTCTATTTTGTTGCTACTTGCTTTTGTGGGAGGGGTGCTCGGAGCAGGCGTAATAGTCTTATCTGCTCTGGATTTGAGTAAGGAACTGACCATAGCCATTGCTAGTGCTGTGGCTGTATTTGCTGCATGGTTACATTGGCAGCGATTCAAAGTGCCTATCACGATTGCTGCAGGAACAGCTGCACTTGTTTCTTGTGTAATGATGGCGATATTTGCACTGGTTCCACAAGTAAGAGAATGGATTGCGCCAATAATATTTCTAGCAGGTATTGCTGTGTTTGTTCTAGCGATGCGTTGGGATTCATCTGATATTACTAGGCAGACCAGACGATCCGATGTGGCTTTCTGGTTACATCTTATTGCAGCGCCACTATTAGTGCATCCAATATTTTCTGCCTTAAATGTATTTGATGGCGATCTTAGGATTTGGCAGGCCAGTTTCGTTACTATGCTTTATATCGGAATAGCAATCATTTCGATCACTATAGATCGTCGCGCAATGATGGTTTCCGCATTAATTTATGTTTTATATGCATTTAATTCTGTGCTTGAACAATATGGCATAGTAAGTTTGGGCTTTGCTTTTACAGCGTTTGGAATAGGATCTGGTTTGTTACTGCTTTCTGCCTTCTGGCATGGGTGTAGAAAGGCCTTGATACCACTCTTACCAGTAAAAATAATAAGCAAGTTACCAGCCTTGCATTAGCAAGTTATACCATATAATTGATCTAAATCATGAAAACTAAGTAAAGTTACTGATATAAATTAATAATTCATTGACCGAGTAAGTGACTGATCGCTATAATGCCGTGGTTTGCTTATAAGGCAAAGAGAAATCCAGCGAGTGATGATAGACAGCAGAATACGAGTTCAACCTATCAATCATCTGTTAAAAGTGCAGCTAGTCGTACTGGTGATAACAGTTTTAACTATCCTTTGGTGGCAGGGAAACAGTGCTTCGATAGCTTGTTTTTACGGTGGCGGCATAGCAATAGCCAACACCTTGTTACAAAGGTGGTATTTGATTAGTGCGGCGATTAATGCCAAATCAGATGCCGGAATGAATTTACGCAAAGCGTATCGTTGTGTTCTAGAACGATGGTGTTTAACCATTATTCTATTTGCAGTTGGATTTAAGGTGCTGGCTCTTATGCCAATGCCATTGATGACTGGATTTATATTGACACAACTTGCTTTATTGTTTGGAAACAAGAACCGGGCTTAACTAAAAACATGGCTAGCGAAACGCTTACTTCCTCTGAATATATTAGACATCACCTCCAAAACTTAACATTCGGTCAGCACCATGATGGTTCATGGGGTTTGGCACATGATGCTGCAGAAGCTGCAGACATGGGTTTTTGGGCAATCAACGTTGATAGTATGGGCATGACGCTTCTGCTTGGCGGATTGTTAATGTGGTTTTTCCGTAGTGTGGCAAAAAAAGTTGAGGCAGGTGTTCCATCTGGCGCTCAAAACTTTGCTGAATGGGTTATAGACTTTATCAATGATAGTGTCCGAGGCTCGTTTACAGGTCGCAGCGCATTAGTTGCACCGTTAGCCTTTACCATTTTCTTATGGGTGTTCCTGATGAACCTGATGGATTTACTACCCATCGATTTGGTTCCGGAACTCGCTAAGTTTATAGGTGCATCTGTATTTGGTATGGATCCTCATGCTGTCTTCTTCAAAGTTGTTCCAACAACTGATCCTAATGTTACTTTTGGTATGGCATTTGGCGTCTTCTTCTTAGTATTGTTCTACAGTATTAAGATGAAAGGTCTAGGCGGATTCGTTGGAGAGCTAACATTACAACCATTTGGTAAATGGGCAATGCCTGCAAACTTATTGTTAGAAGGCGTAAACCTTATTGCCAAGCCAATTTCACTGGCATTACGACTGTTCGGTAATATGTATGCGGGCGAAATGATCTTTATTCTGATTGCAATCATGTTCAGTGCAGGTGCTGTTATGGCTTCACTGGGTGGCTTGTTACAGATTGGTTGGGCAATTTTCCATATTCTTATTATCACATTGCAAGCGTTCATCTTTATGACCTTGACGATTGTATATCTAGATATGGCACATCAAGAACATCACTAATTTTTAATTTTAATTTTACTTCGTAGGGGAAAAACATGGAATCAGCATTACTTTATATTGCAGGCGCATTAATGATGGGTTTAGGCGCATTGGGTGCAGCGGTAGGTATCGGTATCTTAGGCGGACGCTTTTTAGAAGGTGCAGCACGTCAACCTGAACTTATCCCAATGTTACGTACACAATTCTTCATCGTTATGGGTCTTGTTGATGCGGTACCTATGATTGCTGTTGGTTTAGCAATGTACGTTCTGTTTGCGGTTGCATAATAAATAGTTAATTTTAAAAACTATTTTTGCAATAAATAACGAGGTACACACATGAATCTTAATGCAACAATTATTGGGCAAATGATCGCGTTCGCGCTGTTCGTTGCTTTTTGCATGAAGTATGTCTGGCCACCAATCATGGCTGCACTAGAAGAGCGCACTAAGAAAATTGCAGATGGGCTTGCAGCAGCAGAACGTGGTAGACATGAGCAAGAATTAGCTGAAAAACGCGCAACACAAGTTATCCATGAAGCAAAAGAGCAAGCGAATGAAATTATTTCACAAGCTCAGCGTCGTGGTAACGAAATTGTTGATGAGTCTAAAGACAATGCACGCATTGAAGGCGACCGTATTCTAACATCTGCGAAAGCAGAAATTGATCAAGAAGCTAATCGTGCAAAAGATGAGCTTCGGTCACAAGTAGGTACAGTTGCTCTAGCTGGTGCGGCGAAAATTCTTAGTCGTGAAATTGATGATAAGGCCCATACTGATTTGTTAGAAGAATTAGTTGGCCAAATCTAGAGGAATAAAGCATGGCTGAAGCAATAACCATCGCACGTCCTTATGCATCGGCAATATTTTCTATTGCAGATGAAAAAGGCGAGTTGAAAGCATGGTCTGACTTACTTGTGTTATTGGCACAATGTGTAGCAGTGCCAAACATGCAGTCCGTGATAAGCAGTCCTTCAGTAAGTGATGAGCAAGTTGTAGGCTTGTTGGCTGAAATTGCTGGAGAGTTAATGAGTGAAGATGCTCATAAATTCTTAGCCTTATTAGCAGAAAACAATCGATTACAGTTGTTAGAGCATATTGCCGTAATTTTTGAAGAATTACGTGCAGAAGCCGAGCACACATTGATTGCTGATGTCACATCAGCGCGGGCATTAACACCAGAACAAGAAGCTAATATCTCTGCAGCGTTAAAAAAACGTTTGGACAGAGATGTGACATTGAATACCAGTGTCGATGAAGCCTTGTTAGGTGGCGCGATTATTCGAGCAGGTGATCTGATCATCGATGGATCTGCCTTGGGAAAATTGAACAGACTGGCCAACGCTATTAGCTAGCGGCCTGTTTATAGAGGAAACAGAAATGCAACTGAATTCAGCAGAAATCAGTGACCTAATCAAAAAGCGAATTGAAAGCTTTGATGGGGCAACTGAAGCACGCACAGAAGGTACTGTTGTTGGTGTAACTGATGGTATCGTACGTGTTCATGGCTTAGCCGATGTTATGGCAGGGGAAATGTTAGAATTCCCAGGCAATACATTTGGTATGGCTTTAAACTTAGAGCGCGACTCTGTCGGCGCGGTAGTATTAGGTTCTTACCAACACATCACTGAAGGTGATAGTGTTAAATGTACAGGCCGTATATTAGAAGTACCTGTTGGTGAAGCTTTATTGGGTCGAGTAGTTGACTCTTTAGGTAACCCAATCGATGGTAAAGGTGATATCGCAGCTGAAGGTACAGCGCCAATTGAAAAAGTAGCGCCAGGCGTTATTGCTCGTCAATCGGTAGACCAGCCATTACAAACAGGTTTGAAATCTGTTGATGCAATGATTCCAATAGGCCGAGGTCAACGTGAATTAATCATCGGTGATCGTCAAACAGGTAAAACTGCGATTGCAATTGATGCGATTATCAACCAAAAAGGCACAGGCGTTAAATGTGTTTATGTTGCTATCGGTCAAAAAGCATCTTCTATAGCGAACGTTGTTCGTAAATTAGAAGAGCACGGTGCTTTAGAATATACAACCATCGTTGCTGCGGCAGCGTCTGATTCAGCTGCATTGCAATTTATTGCACCATATGCCGGTTGTTCAATGGGTGAATATTACCGTGATAAAGGTGAAGATGCCTTAATCGTTTATGATGATTTAACGAAACAAGCTTGGGCTTATCGCCAAGTATCATTATTGTTACGTCGTCCACCAGGTCGTGAAGCATATCCAGGTGACGTTTTCTATATTCATTCTCGTTTATTAGAGCGTGCATCACGTGTTAACGCTGAATATGTAGAAAAAATCACTAACGGTGCGGTTAAAGGTAAAACAGGTTCATTAACTGCATTACCAATTATCGAAACCCAAGCGGGTGACGTATCTGCATTCGTACCAACCAACGTAATCTCGATTACGGATGGTCAAATCTTCTTAGAAACTGATTTGTTTAACTCTGGTATTCGTCCTGCGATTAATGCTGGTTTATCAGTATCTCGAGTGGGTGGTGCTGCACAAACTAAGATCGTTAAGAAATTAGGTGGTGGTACACGTCTCGATTTAGCTCAGTATCGTGAATTAGCAGCGTTTGCTCAATTTGCATCTGATCTTGATGAAGCTACACGTAACCAGATTCAACGTGGTCAACGTGTTACTGAATTGATGAAACAACCACAATATCAGCCGTTATCAATTGCTGAAATGTCAGTGTCATTATTTGCTGCAAACGAAGGTTTTATTGATGATGTAGATGTGGAGAAAGTAGGTTCTTTCGAAGCGGCTTTATTATCAAACATGAAATCTAATCATGCTGATTTAATGACTAAAATTAACGAAACCGGTGGGTTTGATAAAGATATCGCAAGTGCTTTGAAAGCTGCGATTGAAAGTTTCAAAACTACAGGTAGTTGGTAATCGGAGCATAAGCCATGGCTAGCGGCAAAGAGATACGGACGCAGATAGCAAGCATCAAAAACACGCAAAAGATTACGCGTGCAATGGAGATGGTTGCTGCGAGTAAAATGCGTAAAGCTCAAGAGCGCATGGCAGCGACACGTCCATATGCGACTAAGATTAATAATGTAATCCAACATTTAGCGTTTGCTCATCCTGAATACAAACATGTGTATTTACAAGATAGAGCAGAAACTAAACGTGTTGGTTACATTGTTGTTTCATCTGATCGCGGACTGTGTGGTGGTTTGAATAATAACTTATTCAAAACGGCGCTAAAAGATATCAAAACTAAGATCGATGGTGGTCTTGAAGTTGATGTTTGTACTATCGGTAAAAAAGCAACTAGCTTTTTCGGTCGATTACCAGTGAATCTAACGGGACAAGCTGTTCAGTTAGGTGATGCGCCACGACCACATGAATTGATTGGTGCTGTGAAAGTGATGCTAGATGCATACGAAGAAGGTACGATTGATAGTTTATACCTTGTATACAATGAGTTCGTGAACACCATGACTCAAGACAACAAGATTATGCAATTATTGCCAGCTGCACCTGAAGCTCCAAGTGAAGAAATGTCACATCATTGGGATTACATCTACGAACCAGATGCTAAAGATGTGTTGGATCACTTATTGGTTAGGTATATCGAATCTTTGGTTTACCAAGGTGTCGTTGAAAACATCGCTTGTGAACAAGCCTCTCGTATGGTCGCAATGAAAAGCGCGTCTGATAATGCGGGTGACCTTATTGATGACTTGCAACTTGTTTATAACAAAGCACGCCAAGCGTCTATCACACAAGAAATATCTGAGATTGTTGCTGGTGCCGCTGCGGTATAAAGCAAATAACACGGGTCTTTTGGCCCAAACGTATTGAAAGAGGAAGCAAGATGAGCTCTGGAAAGATTGTACAAATAATCGGTGCGGTAGTTGACGTGGAATTTCCACGCGATAGCCTGCCAAAAATTTACGATGCTTTGATCGTTGATGAAAGTGGCTTAACACTTGAAGTGCAACAACAACTAGGTGATGGTGTTGTTCGTGCGATTGCTATGGGTGTAACAGATGGTCTTAAACGTGACTCAGCTGTTTCAAACTCAGGTGATTCAATTCAAGTACCTGTTGGCCAAAAAACATTAGGTCGCATCATGGATGTGTTGGGTAACCCAATTGATGAGAAAGGTCCTATCGGCGAAGAGACTAAAATGTCTATTCACCGTAAAGCACCTAGCTTTGATGAGTTAGCTGCAAGTAATGAATTACTAGAATCAGGTATCAAAGTAATCGATTTGGTCTGCCCGTTCGCTAAGGGTGGTAAAGTTGGTTTATTTGGTGGTGCTGGTGTAGGTAAAACAGTAAACATGATGGAGCTTATCCGTAACATCGCGACTGAGCATGATGGTTTCTCAGTATTTGCTGGTGTAGGTGAGCGAACTCGTGAAGGTAACGATTTCTACCACGAAATGACAGATTCAAACGTAATCGATAAAGTATCATTGGTTTACGGTCAAATGAATGAGCCTCCTGGTAACCGTTTACGTGTTGCGTTGACTGGTTTAACAATGGCTGAGAACTTCCGTGATGAAGGCCGTGACGTATTGTTCTTCGTTGATAACATCTACCGTTATACATTAGCGGGTACTGAAGTATCTGCATTGTTAGGTCGTATGCCTTCAGCGGTAGGTTACCAACCAACATTAGCTGAAGAAATGGGTGTGTTACAAGAACGCATTACATCAACTAAGATTGGTTCTATCACTTCAATCCAAGCGGTATATGTACCTGCGGATGATTTGACAGATCCATCTCCAGCAACAACCTTCGCCCATTTGGATGCGACTGTTGTATTGTCTCGTTCAATTGCTGAGTTAGGTATTTACCCAGCGATTGACCCACTTGATTCAACAAGCCGTCAGCTAGATCCTTTAGTTGTTGGTAATGAGCATTATGAAATTGCTCGTGGCGTTCAAGGTACTTTACAACGTTATAAGGAATTGAAAGATATTATTGCGATCTTGGGTATGGACGAATTATCTGAAGAAGATAAATTGACTGTATCTCGCGCTCGTAAGATTCAACGTTTCTTGTCTCAACCTTTCTTCGTAGCTGAAGTATTTACTGGTAGCCCAGGCAAATACGTTTCACTTAAAGATACTCTTGTTGGCTTTAAAGGTATCTTGAACGGTGATTACGATGCACTACCAGAACAAGCGTTCTACATGGTTGGTGGTATCGAAGAAGCTGTTGAAAAAGCGAAAAAACTTTAACCTTTTAGGAGGTGCTGAACCATGGCAATGACAATTCACGTTGATATCGTAAGTGCAGACACCTCGATTTATTCTGGTCTAGTAGAAGCTGTTTTTGCTTCTGCAATCATGGGTGAGGTGGGTATTTACCCACGACATACACCGATGTTGACTCGTTTAAAACCGGGTGAAGTTCGCGTATTAGTTGATGGAAAAGAAGAACAGTTCTACGTTTCAGGCGGTATTCTTGAAGTACAACCAAGTATAATAACTATATTGGCTGATACTGCAGTACGTGCTGATGATCTTGATGAAGCATCAGCGTTAGAAGCTAAAGCTGATGCAGAACGTTCATTAAAAGACAGTGGTGCGAAGTTGGACTATGCAGAAGCCCAAGCTAAATTGGCTGAAGCAATGGCTCAACTACGTAGTATTGAGCGTATGCGTAAAGGAAACACTCACTAAGCTCTTATGTTTGGTGGACAAAAAAAGGCTGTCATTTGACGGCCTTTTTTTTGCCTAAAATTTGTTAGAATAGAGTCACACAACTAGGGAAGTACACCATGTCACTAAGCATCGTTATCTTAGCTGCCGGAAAAGGCACCAGAATGAAATCTGCCATCACCAAGGTGATGCACAAGCTTGCTGGAAAATCGCTCGTTGAGCATGTTATCGACACTGCAGCCAGCTTAAACCCAAGTAAGCTAAGTGTTGTACTAGGTAATGGTGCTGATCAAGTCCAGCCCTTACTACAAAGTAAGCAAGTTAATGAAGTGATGCAATATGAACAACTAGGTACTGGCCATGCAGTTATGCAGGCGAAAGCACAGTTTGTGGATGTTGAACAAGTATTAGTACTTTATGGTGATGTGCCACTGACGAAACTCACCACGCTAAAGCAGTTAATTGACTGTGGAAGTGCAGATAGTTTAAGGATCTTAACAACGGAGCTTGATGATCCAACAGGTTATGGTCGAATCGTTAGAAGTGATGCCGGTGAGGTTATCTGTATTACTGAACAGAAAGATGCTGATCCACAAACCTTATCTATTAATGAAGTTAATAGCGGCATTATGGTTTTGCCTGCTAAATGGCTTGCTGAATCAGTTGAAGAGCTAACGAACAATAATGCACAAGGTGAATATTACTTAACGGATATGGTGGCGCTTGCTGTAGCAGAAAGCATTGATATTAACACCGTATGTTGTGAAGACAATGCTGAAGTTGCAGGTGTGAACAACCGTATACAACTCGCCGATCTAGAAAGCCATTATCAGTCATTAAAAGCTGAAGAATTGATGATGAGCGGTGTCACGCTTGCCGATCCGTCACGTATTGATATTCGAGGTCAATTAACTACAGGTACAGATGTAACGATTGATATTAATGTTATCTTCGAAGGTAATGTTAGCTTAGCCAACAATGTTGTGATTGGTGCGAACTGTATTATTAAAGATGCAACCATCGGCGAAGGTACGGTTATTCTTCCAAATAGCATGATTGATTCTAGTACTATTGGTACTAACGTTAATATTGGTCCATTTGCTCGCTTAAGACCGGGCACTGTACTAGCCGATAAAGCGAAGGTTGGTAACTTTGTAGAAACTAAGAATGTAAATATTGGCAAAGGCTCAAAAGTGAACCACCTTAGTTATATTGGTGATACTGATATGGGCTCAGAGGTGAATATTGGTGCTGGAACAATTACCTGTAATTATGATGGGGCGAATAAACATCGTACTGTGATTGGTGATCGAGCGTTTATTGGCTCGGATACCCAGTTGGTGGCACCTGTTACGGTTGCTGAGGGAGCGACGATTGGAGCTGGGACGACATTACGGAAGGATGCAGAGGCTGAGGCTTTGACGTTGACAAAGTCTGTTCAGAAGACAGTGGCTGGATGGAAGAGGCCGGTTAAGAAAAAATAGGATAATGATATTTATTTCACGGCTTTGATACAGTAGTAAAGCTCATAAATTGGAACTTTAAATGGAAGATATAGGTTTATTAATTTCACAAGTTGCAATCATAATCTCTTTAGTTTTACTGTCTCGCACACGTAAATACACTCAGAAGAAACTTATTTTGTAAGGAGCTAATTCTGCGTTAGCTGAAAAATAGTTAACCAAAATAGTTGAAAGTGAGAACATAGAAGATCAACCTGAGTTTGTAGTTAGAACCATTGCCATGTGTGGAAATGGCGATTTCGAAACGCTGGATTATAAAGTAAAAATTACGATTAATATTACAAATATAGGATCGGCTTATTTAGAGTCAAAAATTCTATTTTTAGCCATAATTAAAAATGGTTTATATGTTGCTCCTCCAAATGTAAACCTTGAACATATTGATATAAGAGAAAGGGATCCGATTGAAGGTGAGCGTGTAATTATAGTAAGTCCTAGCTCTGATTTGACTGACAGTAAGCTGGTAATTAGCTATCTGGAACGGAAGGGTAATGAAAAGTTACAGCAGTTTTCAATTTTTCCAGCTGGCCCACCAGGATACCTACCCTCCACAGTTAAATTTACTCTTGAGAAAATTTTAGATGTTAAGTACATAAGCATTTGGAAGATATAGGTAAGCGGAATATTTTTGTGGAAATTGAAAACGGGAACAGGTTTATTTTCCTTTATTTTTATCTTGCTGCCGCGAGGCGTTCATTTATTTTGCGCGCCCAAAATAAACGAACAAACAAAAGGGTAGCCCATGCTTGTTACTATGCAATTCCCTCGCTTTTCAATCTATTTGAGATACGACGAAAACTGATTCGTGACATCCTTGTCACTACGTTCAAACCCCCGTCGTATTTTCCTCAAATGGCTTTTCAAAACTCGGCTTCGCATTGAGGACATCCGAGATGCATGCTCTACAATTGTTTAATGATATTTAGCTTCGTGAACTATGTTAAATGATTAGTATCAAACAAATATTGATAAATAAATGAGGTGAATATGGGACGACTTATTATTATCTTCGGTCTACTTATTGGGCTGTCGCAGTTTAATGTGGTGCAGGATGTAGTGAATCCATCGCGTGATTTTTCAACTTTAAACTATGAGCCTGTGGTTTTGTATTCAACATCGTGGTGTGGCTATTGTGCTAAAACGCGTCGCTTTTTTGATCGAAATAAAATTAACTATATTGAATATGATATAGAAAAATCAGCAACCGCAAAACGTGAATATGATGGGCTAGGTCTGTCTCTTATACACATCTCCGAGCCCACGAGACTAGGCATGATCTCG